>CABMPA010000053.1 GCA_902388315.1 uncultured Megasphaera sp.
ATATCCTGGACGTCGGTCTTCATGTGCGGCACCGACTGGGCACCGTCGACGATGGCAATAGCGCCGACCGAATGGGCTTTGGCGACGATTTCCTTGACGGGGCGCTTCATGCCGAAGACGTTGCTGACAGCGGCAAAGGCGACGATTTTCGTCTTGTCGTCGATCTTGGCCAGGTCTTCTTCCGTGAAGTGGCCTTCTTCGTCGAGATACATGTAATCGAGTTCGGCGCCGGTCTTCTGGCAGACGCGCTGCCACGTGACCAGGTCGGAATGGTGTTCCGAAATGGGGATGACGATCTTATCGCCTTTCTTCAGGCGCGGTTCTGCATAGCTGCGGGCGACGAGGTTCAGCGCTTCCGTCGTATTGCGGACGAAGATGACTTCTTCCGTCGAAGCGGCATTGATGAATTTGCGGACGGCTTCACGGGCTTCGTCGTACAATTCACCGGCTTCGATGCTGAGGATGTGGGCTCCGCGATGGGGATTGCCGTTGTGGTGTTCCAAGAGGTCTACGATGGCGTGGATGACCTGGTACGGTTTCTGCGTCGTCGCAGCGTTATCAAAGTAAACGATTTGATGTCCATTATGGACTTTAGTCAAGATGGGGAAATCTTTGCGTACATTTAGCATGGCAATCACCTTTCCTGCGGCAGAACTGCATCTTTTCGCGTACAGCCTGGAGCGCTTTATTTTCTAAATCTTTATCACCCAGGGCATCGATGACCGGGCGGATATTCGATTCGACGATGATCAGCTGGGCGCCGGTTTCGTTGAAACCACGGCTCATGAGATAAAAGAGCTTGTCTTTATCGATCTGACCGGCACTGGAAGCATGATTCCCGACGACGTCGTCTTCCTTGCAGAGGAGGAGCGGGACGGAAATAGAATGGACCTTGGGGCTGAGCAGGATACAGGTATCTGATTCGGAGCCGACAGCTTTCTTGCCGCCGCGGAGGAAATCAATAGTACCGCGGAAGAACTTCTTCGATGTATCGAGGAGAGCCCCCGTCGTCAAGATGTCCGTGTTGGTCTTGACCCCTTTCGTCGGGACCCAGTAAGAGAAGTCGACGATCTGGTCGTCATGGCCGAGGTACATGGCCTGGCTGTTGAAATTGCTTTCGTCCTGCATGAGGTCTGTCTTGTAATAGACGATGGCTGCCTTGCCACCCAATTCAGCACTGACGTAATCAATGGTGCTTTCTTTGCCGGCGTCGCCATAACGGTGTTCGATGTGGCGGACGTTTTCGCCATTGAGCTGGACCTTGCTGACTTTGACATGGGCCCCTTCCCCGGTCTTGACATAGGACAGGAAGTTGACAGCGCCGTCTTCGGCATCGCCATCGAATTCCAGATAGACTGTCAAATCGCTGTAGGCAGCGGCTTCGATTGTAAGCTGTGCCGTGAGCTGGGGCATATCGGCGCTGAGACTGTATTTCAGATGGACCGACCCTTTCTGGTTTTCGCCGACGCTGACGGCGCAGCCGGAATTGGCCTGGTTCAGTGCCTTTTGGAGAGCTTCCGCATTGGAACCCTGGAAATCGCCGAGGTCCGGGACCTGATTGCCTTCATAAAAGGTAACGGCTGCCTGGCCTTCGTGGCGTTCTTCCGGCGTATAAGCCGGAGCGGCCTGGTCTTTCAAGGGATCCAATTCCAGGTGATTGACCTTCATCCAGCGGAAAGTCGGACGCGGGAGTTGGTTGTACTGGATTTTTTCTGTCTTTACTGCCATGATGTTCCTCCTCCCCTATTTCAACGAACCTTTAAGTTCAAGATTGATCAGGTTATTCATTTCGACGGCATATTCCAACGGCAGTGCCTTGGATACCGGTTCGACGAAGCCCCGGACGAGCATAGCCCGCGCTTCATCTTCGCTGAGGCCGCGGCTCATGAGATAGAAGATAGCTTCGTCGGAAATACGGCCGATAGAAGCTTCATGGCCGAGGTCGATATTGTCGTTCTTGACGACGATAGCCGGAATCGTATCGGACTGCGATTCTTCATCGAGCATGAGCGATTCACAGCTGACGTTGGCTTTAGCGCCGTCAGCCGGCGGATTGATGACGACACTGCCGCGATAAATGCAGACGCCGCCGCTCTTGCTGATGGACTTGGAATTGATGTTGCTCGTCGTATTCGGTGCATTGTGGACGACTTTCGAGCCCGTATCGAGGTACTGGCCTTTACCGGCAAAGGTGACGCCCGTGAATTCACAGTGCGCGCCTTCGCCTTGCAGGATACTCATCGGATAGAGGCACGACGTGTGAGAACCGAAGGAACCCGTGACCCAGTTGATGGTGCCGTTCTTGCCGACGATAGCCCGCTTGGTATTGAGGTTGTACATATTCTTGGACCAGTTTTCAATGGTCGAATAGGTCAGCGAGGCATCGTCACCGATGAACAATTCGACGCAGCCGGCATGCAGGTTGGCAACATTGTATTTCGGAGCCGAACAGCCTTCGATGAAGTGGACTTTCGCTCCCTTTTCGACGATGATCATCGTGTGTTCGAACTGGCCTGCGCCCGGTGCATTGAGGCGGAAATAGCTCTGCAGCGGGATGGAAACGTCGACACCGGCCGGTACATAGACGAAGGAACCACCGGACCAGACGGCACCGTGAAGAGCGGCAAACTTGTGGTCCGTCGGTGGGACGAGCTTCATGAAATGAGCCTTGACGATGTCTTCATATTTTTCCAGGGCCGTGTCGAAGTCGGTGTAGACGACGCCCTGCTGGACCAATTCGTCCTGAATGCTGTGATAGACAACTTCCGAGTCGTACTGTGCACCGACGCCGGCAAGGGATGTCTTTTCGGCTTCCGGGATACCCAGGCGGTCAAAAGTATCTTTGATGTCGTCCGGTACGTCGTTCCAGTCGGCTTTCATCTGAGCGTTCGGGCGGACGTAAGTGACGATGTTATCCATATCGAGCTCGCTGATGTCCGGACCCCAGTCAGGATATTCCATGTGGTTGAAGATATCCAGCGATTTGAGCCGGAAATCGAGCATCCATTCCGGTTCATGTTTCTTTTCCGAAATTTCGCGGACGATGTCTTCTGTCAGACCGGCATCGGTCTTATAAGAATAGGTAAAATCTTTCTTAAAGTTATACATATTGCCGAAGTCGGCGAAGGTATCGATCTTCTGGCGTTCTTCAGCGAATTTTTCTTCCTGCTGTTCAACCAGTTTTTCTCTTTTCTGGTCGACCAGCTTTTCTTTGTTATCAGCCATAGCTGTACCTCCTACTATCCTTTGTATGCGTCGTAGCCGTTGGCTTCAATAGCCTGGATGAGCGATGCATCGCCGGTTTTGACGATTTTGCCGTCGATGAGGATGTGAACGAAATCCGGGTTCAAGTGCTGTAAGATTTCACTGTGGTGGGTAATGACCAGGATAGAATTGTTTTCATTATGGTATTTGGCCACCGTGTCCGATACGATGCGGACAGCATCGACGTCGAGGCCCGAGTCGATTTCGTCGAGCATAGTCAGTTTCGGTTCGAGCATGCACATCTGGAGGATTTCCGTCTTTTTCCGTTCGCCGCCGGAGAATCCATCGTTGACATAGCGTTCAGCATAGGATTTATCCATCTTCAGCTGTTCCATCTGAGCGTGGAGCTTCTTGCGGAAGGGCATGATGCGCTGCTGCTGGCCCGATACGGTGCTCTTGGCATTGCGGATGAAGTTTTCGACGGAAATACCCTGAACAGCGATCGGCTGCTGGAAGGCCATGAAAATACCGGCTTTAGCGCGTTCGTTGACGGGAGCATCTGTAATATCTTTGCCTTCAAAGAAAATCTTGCCGGCTGTGACGACGTATTTCGGGTTGCCCATGATGGCATTGAACAGCGTCGATTTGCCGGCACCGTTGGAACCCATGATGACATGTGTTTCGCCTGTGTTGATCGTCAGGTCGAGGCCTTTGAGGATTTCTTTGCCTTCGACAGCGATATGCAAGCCTTCTACTCGTAATAATTCACTCATCAGTATCACTCCTATAAAAGTTATGCGTTCCCTTCTATCCTGTCTGCCAGGATGAAACGCAAATTTCTGCATTGAGAAAGTGTACCATTTAGATACACTTACTGGACTGTTCTTAATGTACTCCATAAACGCCACAAAGTCAACCTATTTAGTAGCGTTTCTGGTTATTTTTTATCAAATTTATTATGCATCCACCGGGCCCGGGCCTTGCTCTGCATCCATACCTGCATGACACAGACGACGACAGCTGCCGCCAGCAGGCCTAAAAGACCTGCCGACGGGCCATCGACGGCTATAGCATAGAGTAAATAGGCATAGACGACGATCCATAAGAAGACCTTGAGCTTCATGAGTTTCGTCAGCTTATTCACAAACGCCGCATCCTTCACAATTTTCTTCAGGGTCCCCGAAGAGTCGGGCTTTCTGGCCGCGCATGGCCAGGATGGCCTGGATGTACATGGCACATTCGATGCGCTTCTTCTGGATCTTGCAGCTCAGTTCATAGGGCGTCTGGATATTGCCACCGTACTTGATGTTATTGGCATGGCAGCCGCCGCTGCAGAAGAACTTGGCCCAGCAGTCGCAGCAGATGGGCTTGTTGAGGACGTGCATGTCGCGGAAGAGCGGCGGCAGTTCCGTGTTGGTCACACCGTCATAGACGTTGCCGATGACATAGTCATCCTGGCCGACGAACTGATGACAGGGGTAGATGTCGCCGTTAGGGACAACGCACATATATTCATGGCCGGCACCGCAGCCGCGCAGGCGCTTGGCGATACAGGGACCGCGATAGAGGTCCATGATGAAGTGATAGTAAATGAAGGACCGTCCTTCATCCATGCGCTTCAAATAAAAATCAGCCAGGCGGTCGTATTCTTCATAGATGCGGGGCAAATCTTCATCGGTGATGGCATAGGACAAATCATCGCCGACGACAGGTTCCATGGACAATCCTTCAAAACCGAGGTCAGCCATATGTTCTACGTCTTTAGTGAAATCGAGATTGTATTTTGTATACGTCCCGCGGACGTAATATTCTTCGCCGTTGCGGTGTTTCGCTGCATATACCTGATTGTCGGCGCAGGTCTTATAAGAACCGTGGCCGCCGGCATCGGGGCGCATGCGGTCGTGGACTTCCGGACGGCCGTCGAGACTCAGGATGAGACTGATGTGATTGTCTGTCAAATACTTGACCTTGGCCGGGTCAAGGAGCATGCCGTTCGTCGTCAGGGACAGTTTGAAGACTTTATCGTGGATCTTTTCCTGTTCCCGGATGTATTCGATGGTCTGCTTGACGACGCCGAAGTTCATCAGCGGTTCGCCGCCGAAGAAGTCGATTTCGCAGTGCTGGCGTTTGCCTTCGGTGCTCTTGATGAGCAGATCGACGGCGTGTTTAGCTACGTCGAAGCTCATGAGTTCCCGCTTGTGCGTATCGTAATCGCCTTGAGAGGCAAAGCAGTATTTACAGCGCAGGTTGCAGTCGTGAGCGATGTTCAGGCACAGGGACTTGATGACCGGTTCTTCTTCGGCCACAACTTTGAAGTTCTCTGTCATCGGGGCGAAAAGCATTTCCTTTTCGATGAGCCCGTCCAATTCATCCAGGGTTTCATCTAAATCCTTTTTATCATAGGTCCCGGCAAAAGCCTGGTAAACTGCCTCTTTATTGGTACCGTCATAGACATCGAGGACATCGTAGGTCATCTTGTCGATGACGTTGATGATGCCGCTGTTGACGTCGAGGAGCAGGTAAGTGCCGTTCTGACAGTATTTATGAATCATTGGTTTAATTTCAGCCATGAATAATGTTTCCTCCATACAAAAAGAAGGGGGTGCCGCGCGAGCGACGCCCCTTTTCCTTCACGTAACTTATTTTGTGCAGATCTGATTGCCAACGGTGCAAGAAGTTTTGCAAGCGGACTGGCAGGACGTCTGACATTCGCTGCAGCCAGCATGCTGTGCCGTCTTCTGGATCGATTCTGTATTGATCGTAATGATGTGTTTTGCCATGATATTCACCTCGCTATCAATGATTATTCCTTATTTTACCACATTCTCGGTGATTCTACAATATGACAGGATTACAAGAGTTTGAAGCCTTCAAAGAAGAAATTCTTACCCATGCTGATGACGATGGACCGTTCATCGAATACGTCATTGGTATCGAAAAATACGTCGAAGCCTTTCTTATAAGTGGCATAAATCGAAGTGATGCGACTCAAATAACTGCGGATTTCCTCTGCTGTCACTTCCGGTTCGCCGTCAGAACGCCATTTTTTGTTCTTGAAATTCGCAATCAGCGGCGCGTGAGCGATGACACGGGAGCGATGCGCCAAAACCCAGTTCCAAACTTCTTCGCCGTACTGCTGTGCTTCCTCTTCATGACCTTCATCGAGGCCATCGAGAGTAAACAGGACAGGCCGGCCTTCGTACATGATTTCATCCATGTAACTGCCTTTGACATATTTTAAATTCACAGAAGCACCCCCTGCAAAATCATGTAAAACATGACGAATATTTATGTCTAACAGTAATAATTGTATCGTGCTACATTAATATTGTCAATATAATTTTCTCCATCACAAATTCCACCTATTCTATACAAAGCATACGTTTTTTCTTATAATAATGTAAAGCAGGGAAACAGGAGGACACGTAAATGGATATACATAAAATTAATGACAGATTCATTCTCGATTTTTATGAAGAAATGAAAAATCAAACCTTTGCAGCTTTAGGAATCTTAGACTCACATTCCATGATTCACACTTTGGGGACAGACTCAAAAATCATCGGCCGTATTTTTGAAATGTTTACACAACCCATCTTAGAAAAATTAGCTCAAAAATATAACTTGTATTTAAAGGTTCCTGAAAAACAAACGCTGTACCCGGATTTTACTTTACTAGACACAGAGGATTCTACCTCCAAAATAGCCATTGATGTAAAAACAACATATATAACGCCCAATCATCCCATAAAATTCACACTCGGTTCATATGAATCATAAAAAACATAGCCTATCCTTATACGGACTATAAAAAGCATTATGTAATCGGTTTTATTTATAAACGCAATGATGCCGCACAAGAAAGTAAAATCTATCCTTATCACATGCGTAATTCTATTATGCCGCCTTATGAGGATGTCTGTTATTTCATTCAAGAGAAATACAAAATAGCAGGAGATAAACCAGGTTCGGGTAACACAGAAAACATCGGCTCCTTTCCTACTCATAATATTCAAGACTTAATCGAAGGCAAGGGCCCTTTTGCTGATTTAGGACAAGATATATTTGATTTATATTGGAAATATTATCCTAAATACAGGGCAACAGACATCCCTTATAAATCACTCCCAGAATTTCTTAGATGGTATTCACAACAAAAAAATCTAACACTATTGCACCCATACGATGCCAATGAAGTAAAAGAAAAATTAGCGGCTTATAATCAACATATCTAAACATTTTTAATCGCCAATACCTCAATCATAGGATGGCGATTTTTTTCTTTTCCTCCGATATGATAAAAATGAGTCGTATCAAACCAGGTAAATTGAGACCAATAAGAATATAGATGCTCATTCTTTCTAAACTGATTTTCTTTCCACATGGATAAACAGACATTAGCTGGCGATGCAGCTGCATATTCAGCTAAAGAAATGGCCTCTTCATCAGGCCATTCCCCTACATAGGAAGTATCTCGTCCAATATAAGGAGAATCTAAATAGATGTAGTCTCCGGGTTCCGCATTTTCCATCGTTTCTTGCCAAGAGCAGTGTTTAAAAACCCAATCTTTATCCTTCATAACTTCCCAAACGGACTGCACTTGATTGCAAATTTTAGTAATATAGGCTTTAGCAAATCGATTGGGTTTATGACAAAAAGGAACATTAAACATTCCTTTTCTATTAAACCGAATCATTCCGTTAAAGTCAGAGCGGTTCAAAAAAAGAAAATAAAGGGGGTCTCCATTCTGGTTAAAATCATCCCTCATTTTCATATAATAATCAGCACCATATTGAGCCAACTTTCCCCCATGATATTCTAAAAACTCACGTACAACTGGAGCTGTAATCAGCTGTTGCTGAATAGCTTGATAAAAAGAAATAATATATTGGTTTTTATCTGTCAACAACGCTTTTTCTGGTGCAACATTAAATGCAACTACGCCAGTCCCCATAAACGGTTCGATCCATCGTTTCGACAGATCTCTATGAATATGCTCCTTAATAAAGGGGACCAGTTTCGTTTTAATGCCTTGGCACTTGATAGGCGGAACTATAATTTTTTCTTTTTGCACTATATGTCACCTATTTTCTAAAAAATATATCGCCCTACAAATGTCGAACATTTGTTTATATTATATCAATTTAAAAATATTTTTTCAATCTTCTCGGAAGAACCTTTTGGACTTCTGTGTCTTATAAAGATAGGCTTTTTTTCATACAGAAAAAGAGCCTGGCACGATTATGTGCGACAGGCTCTTTTAAGCGGCTAGTGATTAGTCCATTTTTACGAAAGCGTCTTTATCAGCTCCGCAGGTCGGACATACCCAATCTTCCGGGAGATCAGCGAATTTCGTGCCAGCTGCGATACCGTTGTCTGCATCGCCTTCAGCTTCATCATAAATGTAACCGCAAATGCTGCATTCGTACTTATCCATGTGTTTTTCCTCCTGAATTGACGTATTAACGAATAATTCTTATTGATTATTTTTGACACGTTTATAATATCATATTGGGCCAAAAAAAGCAAGATTATTTTATGACTTATTTTGCCTGTCTTCCCATATTGATATCAATGATGCCCGACGAATATGGTGCCACTTCATACTGGCCGAAGACGAAGTGGATATTGCGGCTCTTGTCGAGGTAGAAATTCTTCGGGTCCTCCGTCAGGCCATTGAAATATGTCGACAGGACATGGCCGCTCAAGGTCAGTTTATTGGTGATTTTCTTGAGGGTGAAATACTTTTCATCGCCCGGTTTGACCAGGTCCCGCCAGTTGGTGATGCGCTTTCCCGTCGCCATATCGAAGACGACGCCGGTCTTCCAGCTCGTCGGATGGGCAGTCCGGTCAAAATAGAGGTGGCCTTCATCGAGGAAGGACAAATACTTTCCGTCGTTCAAGGTAACGGTATAGTTTTTTTCTTCCGTCAATTTGACCCCCTTATCGCCCTGCTGGTCGAAGAAGGTCTTGGCCTGCTGCTGTTCATCGGCAAAATACTGGGCTATCATCTGGGCCGCTCCGGCATTGCCCGTCATAGTGATGGACGGGTACTGGATACTGAGGACGCTGCCATCGCTGTGGGTATACACGGCTTTCGGCGCATCCTGGATGACAGCCGGCGAAGCGGCCATGGCAACGGCCCCCATGAGCCAGGCGCCGCATAAAACGGTGAGGACTTTCTTTTTCATCATCATAATCCCTCCTCTTTCATTTCTTTATTATACCATATTTATCGAGTCATTTTCCTCTTTTCATCCGTCCCCAAACGGAAGAAATAATAGACATTTTCAGCCGCCTGGCGATTCATGCCCGGCACGGCGGCCAGGTCGTCGATGGAGGCGGCTTTCATATCCGCCAAGGTCTTGAAAGCCGTCCACAAGGCCTTGCGCCGCTTGGGGCCAATGCCTTCGACGTGGTCCAGGATGGACACGAGGCTGCGCTTGCCCCGCAAGTGGCGGTGGTAGGTAATGGCAAAGCGATGGGCTTCGTCGCGGATAGCCTGCAAGAGCTGCAATTCCGGCGTGTGATGGCTGAGGATGATGGAATCACTGCGGCCTTCGACGAAGACTTCTTCGATGCGCTTGGCCAGGCTGATGACCGGCGCTTCGCAGCCAGCCTGACGGATGACCGGCAGGGCCGCATGGAGCTGTCCTTTGCCGCCGTCGATGATGATCAGGTCCGGCACGGGCCAGTCCTTTTCGCCATAGCGCCGTTCCATGATTTCTGCCATGGATTTGAAGTCATCGGGCTTGCCCTGGACGGTCTTCAGTTTGAAGCGGCGGTACTCCTTCTTAGCCGGCTGGCCGTGTTCAAAGACGACCATCGAGGCGACGGTTTCGATGCCCTGGGTATGGGAAATATCGAAACATTCCATCCTTTCCGGCAGGCACGGCAGGTTGAGGATGCGCGCCAGCCCTTCGACGGCGCCCGTCGTCTTGTCTACGTCGTGCTGCCATTGCAGGCGCTTTTGTTCCAGCAGACCGGCTGCATTTTCAGCAGCCATATCCAGGAGCTGTTTCTTCGTTCCCCGCTGTGGGATGACGATATCGACTTTCTTTCCCTTCTGCTGGCTCAGGCGGCGCTCGCAGCCGGAAAGGTCTTCCAGGGCCGGCACGACAATTTCTGACGGGATGAAGGTCCCGTCGCTGTAATACTGATCGACGACGGCTTCCATCAGCACAGGTATGTCGTCATCGCTGCTGTTGTCCAGAGAGAATGTTTCCCGTCCCATCAGTTTGCCCATGCGGACCGTATAAATCTGAACGCACGTCTGCCCGGCCTGACGAGCCAGGCCGATGACATCCATATCGCCTCCGGCCGTATTGACGATGTTCTGCTGTTCCTGGATGACAGCAATGGCCTTGAGCTGGTCGCGATACATGGCAGCCTTTTCAAATTCCATGGCTTCCGCAGCGTCTTCCATCTTCTGCTGCAGCGACCGGGAGATGCCGCTGTCCCGGCCTTCGAGGATATCCAGGGCCTGACGGACCAGTGCTCCGTAGTCGGCCTTGGTAATGTAGTGGACACACGGCGCATCACAGTGATGCAGGTGATACTGCAAACAGGGCCGGTCTATCGGCATGGTCCGGCACGAGCGGATATGATAAGCCCGCTGCATGAGCTTCAGGAC
>CABMPA010000054.1 GCA_902388315.1 uncultured Megasphaera sp.
AAGAACATCCGATTACAAAAGTAGAAATCATCACTCGTCCGAGTAAATTGGAAGAACTGAAAGAAGCCCTGAACAATATCGGGGTCATGGGCATGACCGTAAGCCAGGTCTTTGGCTGCGGCCTCCAGAAAGGCTATGTTGAAGTCTATCGCGGCCAGCGATATAACATCAACCTCCTGCCGGGCATCAAAGTAGAAACGGTCGTCTGCGAAGTACCGGTCGATAAAGTCGTCGAAGTCGCCCAGAAAGTCTGCAAGACAGGCAAACCGGGCGATGGCAAGATCTTCATCTACCGCCTGGACGATGCCGTCCGCATCCGCACCGGTGACCGAGGACCTATAGCCATCATGGACGAAAAGTGAGTATAAGTGAGTGTAAAAAAGGCGCTGTCGTATGAAGACAGCGCCTTTTTGAGTTTGAAGTTTGCAGTTTGTAATGGATGGCCTTAAATTTAAAGCCATTTTCTGCAAACTACAAACTCTGTACTACAAACTTTTACTTTTAATAGTATTTTTGTATTATTTCATACAAAATAGGTACTAGTATCTATTCTTTTCTTTGTTTACAATAAGGATGTACAGATGTAGCATCTCAACATCATATGTGAATATTTGAACAAGTCGAAAGGAAGATTACTTATGCCCATGTCAGGTCCCAAGAAAACGAAGAAACGCTGGTTTATGTTATTTCTCTTATTTATGCTCACGGCCATCAACTACCTGGACCGGACGAATATGGCCGTCGCCGCGTCCAGTATGAGTCAGGATCTTGGCTTCAATGCGGCTACCATGGGGCTGTTGTTCTCGGCCTTCTCCTGGTCGTACGGCCTCATGCAGATTCCCGGCGGCTGGTTCATCGAACGTTTCGGCTCGCGTATCGCTTATACGGCATCCTTATTCTTCTGGTCCCTGTTCACCATGTTCATGGGCATCGGCCGTTCTTTTGCCGCTCTCTTCGGTATCCGCCTGGCCATCGGTGCCGCAGAAGCACCGGCCTTCCCGACGAACAGCCGCGTCGTCGCTACCTGGTTCCCTTCCCACGAACGGGCTACGGCTACGTCAATATACACGGCTGGTGAGTTCATCGGACTGGCCTTCCTGACGCCAGTCCTGTTCTGGATTCTGGAAAACTATGGCTGGCGGGAAATCTTCTACGTCACCGGTTTCGTCGGCATCGTAGCCAGTTTCTTCTGGTATTTCCTCTATCGCGACCCCGGTGCTAAGTCTGGTGCCAACGAAGCGGAGCTGGCTTATATCCGCGAAGGCGGCGGCCTCGGCAGCCAGGCGTCGGAAAAACAAAAAATCACCTGGTCCCAGGTCACAGAACTCTTTAAGCACCGCCAGCTCCTGGGCATTTACTTAGGCCAGTTCGCCAACACGAGTACAATGTTCTTCTTTCTGACCTGGTTCCCGACGTACCTGGTCATGTCCAAGAACCTGCCCTTACTGAAAGCCGGCATTTACGCCGTCATCCCCTATATCGGCGCCCTCATCGGCGTCCTCTTGGGCGGCTATTGGTCTGATTCGATGCTGCGTCACGGCAGTTCTTTGTCCAAGGCCCGCAAGCTGCCCATCATCTGCGGCCTTCTCTGCTCGATGACCATTATGAGCGCCAATTACTTCGATTCCCTCAACGCCATCATCACGGTCATGGCCATCGCCTTTTTCGGCCAGGGCATGGCGGCCATCGTCTGGAGTACCGTTGGCGATGTCGCCCCGTCCCATTCGGTCGGCCTGGCCGGCGGCGTCTTCAACTTCATCGGCAACCTGGCCGGCATCATCACGCCCATCGTCATCGGCTTCATCGTCCAGGCGACAGGCTCTTTTGTCGGCGCCATGATTTTCGTCGGCTGTGTCGCCGCTTTAGGCGTCTTCTCCTTCATCTTCATCGTCGGCGACATCCATCGGATAGAAGGCTGATTACAAAGTCCCGCGCTGCCAGCGGGACAAAAGGAAATTACGAAAGCGTTCTACGACAGGCAATACTTGGGACTGACGCAAGAGTGCTAAAAAAAGACACCTCCGTTCAAAAGAATCCGCAATGGGTATCCGGTCGAGGTCATAATATTGTAGTGTATAAAAATCAGGTAATATTGCAACGCCATAGCCAGCTGCTACGAAGCCGGCCATGGCGTTGTCTTCTTCTACGTGGCAGGCAACCTTCAAATGGACGTCGGCCTGGTCCAGGAGCTCCTGTATCATCTTATGGAGACCACTGCTCTTATCGAAAGCGATGGCAGGATAGGGTTCCAATTCCTTCAGGGATACGGAACCGCGATTGCTCAGGGGATGGCCTTTGGGGACGGCGACGACCAGTTCTTCTTCGGCGACGGGATAAAAGACGACATCCGGTTCATTTTCGACAGCCGAGCAAAGGGCGGCATCGATTTTTTCTTCTTTCAATTCCTTGATGAGCGCTGCCGTCGTTCCCTGATGGAAGTCAAAAGTGATTCCGCTATTGCCCTCGGCCGCCTGGAACTGGGTAACCATTTCCGGGACCAGGGTATAACCCATGGTATAAATGAAGCCCAGCGTAATTTTCCCCTGATCCGGCCGCGTATAAGCCTTCATCAAGTCGACACCGCGGCCGAGTTCCTGCAGCGACCGCTTGACATAGGGCAGAAACAGATGACCATACTTATTCAAATAAATATTGCGCCCCCGTTTTTCAAAGAGCTGGATGCCCAGCTCTTTTTCCATGTCCCGGATAGCCCGGTTCAGGCTGGGTTCGGTAATATACAACGCTTCGGCCGCTTTTCGATAATGCTCGGTCTCGGCCAGTTTCAAGAAGTATTGAAGTTGCTTTAAATTCATAGTTTTCTCCTTTTACATACGCATTTATCATAGATTGTGACGTTATCCCATAAATCAATAGTTTTACAGAACAGATTATCTACAAAATAACTATTAATAAAGATTTTAGCAGTAATAGAACTATTCGTTTACCAAATAATAATAGAGGCGCTGTTTTTCGCTATTTTATCCGTTTATTCAGGAACCCAAGCATTCCATCGCAGAATACGTTTCATATCACTTAATGCTGTTTACAAGGTTATTGTATCATTTTTGATAGTTTTTTTAAACTATTTTTGCTGATTTTAAGAAATTGTGCTATTAGATTTCTCTCCGTATAATAAGAGCGTAACGAGAACATAGTTCTATATTTCACATGACACTGTTTCTATATATGAAGGAGGAACTCACTTTATGAGTCAGCACTATCCGCACATTTTTGAACCGTTCACTGTCAAACGCACGACCTTCCGCAACCGCGTCGTCATGCCGCCGATGGGTTCAAATCTGGCCACCTTTACCGGTGAAGTCTCAGAAGATATGAAAAACTATTACGGTCTCCGCGCCCGCGGCGGCACAGCCCTGATTACTGTCGAAAACGCCTGCATCGACTATCCCCTGGCTACCAACGGGACCAAGCAGCTGCGCATCGACAACAAGCAGTTCATCCCGGGCCTCTACGAATTAACGGAACGCATCCATCAATACGGCGCCCTGGCTTCTATCCAGCTCAATCACGCCGGTGCTTCGGCTTATCCGGAAAGACTGAATGGTCTCCAGGCCGTCTCGTCGTCGTCGGTTCCTTCCAAAGAAGGCAATCCGGCACCGCGTCCGCTGGAAAAATGCGAAATCCTCAACATCGTCCAGAAATATGCCGAAGCTGCTCAGCGCGCTGTCCAGGCTGGCTTCGATATGGTCGAAATCCACGGGGGCCATTCGTACCTCCTGGACCAGTTCTTATCGCCGTATTACAACAAACGGACGGATGAATTCGGCGGCTCTTACGAAAACCGGGCCCGTTTTGCCCGCCTCGTCATCGAAGCCGTCCGCAAGGCCGTCGGACCATGGGTTCCCATTTCTTTCCGCATTTCAGCAGATGAATTCATCGAAGGCGGCAACACCTTAGACGATACGCTGAAACTCATGGAATACATTGAACCGGAAGTCGACATCATCAACGTTTCTGCCGCTGTCAATGACTCCATCCAGTATCAGATTGACAAATGCGACCTGCCCGATGCATGGCGCGCTTATCTGGCTGAGGCCGTCAAAAAGAAGTTCAATAAACCAGTCATCATTTCCGGCAACATCCGCAATCCCCAGGTAGCCGATCAGATCATCGCCGAAGGCAAGACAGACTTCATCGCCATCGGCCGCGGCCTCATCGCCGATCCCGATTGGGCCCGCAAAGCCCAGAACGGCCGCACCTGCGACATCCGCAAGTGTATTTCCTGCAACATTGGCTGTGCCGATCACCGCATCGCCAAGTCCCAGCCGATTCGCTGCACCGTCAACCCGGCCGTCTGCGGTGGTGAAACTTATAAAAAACAGAAAGTCACGCGCGACATCCACGTCGTCGTCATCGGCGGCGGTACATCCGGACTGGAAGCTGCCTGCACGGCTGCAGAAGTCGGCTGCCGCGTCACCCTCATCGAACGGGAAGGCGAAGTTGGCGGCTTAGCCCGCAAAATCGCCCGCTTCCCGGAAAAGAGCCGCATCGAAGACTTCCCGGCTTATCTCGAACATCGGGCTGCCCAGCTGCCGAACCTGACCATCAAGTTGAACACGACGGCGACGAAAGAAATGCTGGCCGAACTCAAACCGGACATCCTCTATGCCGCTACGGGTTCCAAGCCAATGCTGCCGCCTATCGAAGGCTTGCGGGAACTGACTGATGCCGAAGGCTCCAACATCCGCTCCATCTACGGTTTCATGGACAATATCCCTTACTACGAAGCCAATGCCGAAGGAAAAAAAGTCGTCATTATCGGCTGCGGAGCTGTCGGCCTGGATGTCATGGAATTCTTCACCTTGCGTAAAGCCGATGTCGCTATGATTGAAATGATGCCGTCCTTCGGTAAAGATGCCGACATTGTTTCCAAATCGACATTCAAAGAACTCTTGGCAACACATCCTGTCGATATGCATCTCGGCACGGCATTGCAGAAAGTCTGCCCAGACAAATTCATCGCATCCCACAACGGTGAATCTGCCGAATATCCCTTCGACTATGGGTTCATCTGCATGGGCCTCGTCCCGGATATCCCCGCTGACGACCCCTTCAAGACCTATGCCGAAGAACAGGGCATTCCCTTCTGCAACCTCGGCAACAGCCGCAAGACGGGCCAGATCATCCACGGCACGGAATTGGGCCGCAATATCGTCGCTACCATCGATATGATTGGCGGCTTCGACGACTAAGCCTTTTCGTTCATCGTTCGCCGTTCATCGTAAAGTTTTCTTTTATATTCTTTGCGATGAACGGATGACGACGAACATCGTTTCATTATTTTTTTGTGCAATACCATGTGAAAATTAACACATGTATTTATAATCATTAATTGTTAGGAGGATTTTATCATGGGTAAAATTGCAGTTACAGAACGCGTTACAGGTCATACGGAATTAATCGGTCTCATCGCTTATCCGATTCGTCACAGCATGTCTCCGACCATGCACAACGAAGCCTTCAAAAAGCTCGGCCTCGACTATGTCTACGTCTGCTTTGAAGTCGACAACTCGACCCTGGAAGATACGGTCAAAGGCCTGCGCGCTATGAAGGTCCGTGGCTGGAACGTTTCCATGCCGAACAAAGGCCCCATCACGCAGTACCTCGATAAATTGTCGCCGGCATCTCAGATCATCGGCGCCTGCAACACCGTCGTTAACGACAATGGCGTCCTGACCGGCACGATTACCGACGGTATCGGTGCCATGCAGGCTCTCAAAGACGAAGGCGTCGAATATGTCGGCAAAAAAATGGTCGTCATCGGTGCCGGCGGAGCAGCTACAGCTATTGAAGTCCAGGCAGCCCTCGATGGCGTCCGCGAACTGACGATTTTCAACCGCGCCGACGAATTCTACGCACACGGCGAAGAAACGGTCAAAAAACTGCGTGAACGCACGGACTGCATCGTCAATATCTACCCCCTCGAAGACCATGACAAATTGAAAGAAGAATTGGACAGTGCCGATATCTACATCGACAGCACGTCGTGCGGCATGAAACCGTTGGAAGACGTCGTAGCCATCCCCGACAAATCCTATCTCCGCCCGGACCTGGTCGTCATGGATACGGTCTATGCACCGCGCCAGACGAAACTCATGAAATGGTGCGACGAAGTAGGCTGCAAAAACTTCAACGGCCTCGGCATGATGCTCTATCAGGGCGCTGCGGCCTTCAAACTCTGGACTGGCAAAGAAATGCCTGTTGACTTCATTAAAGACGTACTTTTCTAAAATCGCCTAAAGGAGAATCATCTCATGGAACAGACACATTCCTACCGTCCCTTATGCCTGAGCCTGTATTTGAACTATTTTGTACACGGCATCGGCGTCATCATCCTCGCACAGAACATGGATGCCCTGGCTGCACGCTGGGGCAGTATCGCCGATGTGGCCTGGGTTATTTCCATGCTCGGCATCGGCCGCCTCATCGTTTTATTCGTATCGGGTAAATTATCCGATAAATATGGCCGCAAGCCTTTTGTCTTGCTCGGCATGATTACGTATATTTCCTTCTTTGTCGGCATCCTGATTAGTCCGACATCGACCGTCGCCTGCATATTCGGCATCCTTGCGGGGATTGCCAATTCCTTCCTCGATGCCGGTACCTATCCCGCCTTGATTGAATCGTATCCGGACAGTGCCAGCACGGTCACCGTTCTCTTAAAAGCCTTCATCTCCGCTGGCCAGTTCCTGCTCCCCCTGTTCATCGGCATCCTGGTATCGATGAACGCATGGTACGGCTGGTCCTTCATCGTAGCCGCTGTCATTCTGGCCCTCAATATCCCGGTCATGATGAAAATGGGCTTCCCCTCTATGAATCCGGCTGAAGAAGCCAAAGAAGAAGGGAAAGACGTCACCGCTGCTTCGTGGGTACCGAAATCCAAATGGTATCTCGAAGGTATCTGCTTTGTTCTCTATGGGTATATCTCTCAGGCTACATTCTATCTCATCAGCCAGTGGCTCACGAAATACGGTGCCGCCGTCGCCCAGATGTCTGATATGGCAGCCCGTTCCCTCATGAGTTACTACTCGGTCGGCTCCCTGGCCTGCGTATTCTTCACCGCCTTCATCACGAAAAAAGGGATCCGTCCGATTACGCTTCTCGTTGCTTATACCCTTATTTCTACGCTTTCTATCAGCGGTCTCTATTTCATCCCGTCCGGCTCGCTGGCTCCTATTTTCTCATTCATCGTCGGTTTCTCAGCTGCCGGCGGCGTCATGCAGCTCGGTCTGGTCATGATGACCGAAATGTTCCCGAAAGGCAAAGGCACGATGACCGGTATCTTCTACACGACCGGTTCCATTGCTTCTTTCACGATTCCCGTCATTACGGGCTATATGGCTGACAGCGGCATCAACAGCATCATGGGCCTCGATGCAGCTATCGCCTTGGCAGGTTTCATCATTGCCTGCATCATCTACGTACGTTATAATAGCGTCATGAAAGAAAAACCCGCTGAATAAGTTATATTAGGAGGAATTTAAATTATGGTTAAAATCGGCAATGTTACCCTCGATAATGGTATGCCTAAAATCTGCGTTCCCATCGTCGGCCATACGGTCGATGAACTCATCCAGGAATGCCGCTATCTCCAGGATAAAATCTACGACGTCGTCGAACTTCGCATCGACTTCTTAAAAAACGTCACCTCTCTCGATGCCGTTGGCGAAGCCTTAGCCGCTGTCCGCCAGGAACTGCCGAATGGCGCTATCCTGTTCACCTTCCGCACTAAAAAAGAAGGCGGCGAAACGGAAGTTCCTGAAAGCTACTACTTCAACCTCATCGAATACGCTATCAAAAGCGGTAAAATCGATGCTGTCGACGTTGAATACTTCCGCGACCGCGCTAGCATTGAAAAAATCCTGACTGTCGCAAAAGAACACAGTGTCACAGTCATCATGAGCAACCATGACTTCGACAAAACACCGTCTTTCGATGAAATTACAGGCCGCCTCATCGGCATGAAAAAGCTTGGCGCTGACGTTGCCAAACTGGCCTGCATGCCGAACTCGGCCAAAGATGTCCTGACCCTCTTGTCGGCAACGGAATCCGTCAAATCCCAGTACCCTGATGAACCGATCATCACCATGTCCATGGGCAAACTCGGTGCTATCAGCCGCATCAGCGGTGAAATCTTCGGTTCTGCCCTGACCTTCGGTTCGGCCAAAAAGGCCTCCGCTCCGGGCCAGCTGGAAGTCACGACGTTACAGCAAATCCTGCGTGCCCTTCATTCTTGATCAGGGTACATCTCAATGAGATAATCACATAAGTAAAAGGGCCTGGCTCGACTTATTCGTGCACAGGCCTTTTTTATCCACCTTTCCTGCATTGACATTCACCCTCTACCCGCTATAATGATAAGGTATCCGCAAAAAAGAGCCTTGAAGGGGACGATAATAATGGCAAAAGAGAAGCTATGGACAGGACCATTCATATCCATGGGCAGTACGAATTTTTTTCAACTCATGACCCAGTATATTTTAGTAACGACCTTACCGCTTTGCATCATCAATACATTCCAAGGCAGTGAAATCGAAGCCGGACTAGCCATGACCTTTTTCCAGATTGGTACAAGTCTGTTCCGGCCTGCAGCAGGTTATTTTGTCGATAAAGAAAACAAGCACCATCTGCTGCTTTTCGCCTTAATCGTTTTCCTCATCATTATCGGCGCTTTCAATGGGATAGAAAATGTAGCTGAAATTTATGGATTGAGATTGCTCCATGGCATTATTTTCGCCCTGGCTACGACGACAGCTGCATCCATTGCCGTCCTGGTCATCCCAGCTTCACGCCGCGGCGAAGGCATTGGATATTTTTCAGTCACGACAAACTTAGCCATGGTCATCGGCCCGTTAGCTGGCTTGCTATTATATAACAGCCTAGGCATGTCCGGCCTGTTTTTATCTTTAACGGCCCTGGCCGTCCTAACCTTAGGCATTGCCGCTATGGTCCCACTGCCAGAAGCAGTCACAAGGCCATTTTCCCATGTACATAACGAGCCGATATGGTCCCATATCGTAGAAAAAAAATCGCTGCCTGCTTCTCTGCTGGGCGGTCTGGTATTCTTCGCTTATGGCGGTATCCTCACCTTTATTCCTCTATATGCCGCTTCCTTAGGCTTATCGGACAGCACCGGCCTTTTCTTCGCGATTTTCGCACTGGTCATCGTTCTCAGCCGTCCCGTCGTCGGTAACGTCTTCGACCGTATGGGCGCCAGCGCCATCGTGTACCCTGGATTCATCATCTTCATGGCCGGTTTCATCGTCTTCAGCCAGGTAACTTCTCAGATTACGCTCCTTATCGCCGCGGCTATCCTCGGCCTCGGTTTCGGCGCCCTGAGCCCGGCCTTCCAGACCTTAGCCATTCAAAGTGTCCCGGCCGAACGCGCTGGTGCAGCAACAGCTACCTACTTTTGGTTTCTCGACATCTTCGTCGGACTGGCCGCCATGCTGCTTGGATTTGTAGCCAAACTCTTTGGATATATGCTGCTATACGGTGGAATATGCACGGCGGTCACAGCCGTCGCAATGATTTTATATTATTTTTTATTTACCCGCTCTGCTCGTCACGCATAGCCAATTACCTCAGGAGGAATTTTTATGGGCAAAATTGCCATTACCGAACGCGTCACAGGCCATACAGAACTTATTGGCCTCATCGCTTATCCCATCCGTCACAGCATGTCTCCGACCATGCACAACGAAGCCTTCAAGAAATTAGGCCTTGATTATGTCTATGTCTGTTTTGAAGTCGACAACTCGACCCTGGAAGACACCGTCAAAGGGCTGCGGGCCATGAAAGTCCGTGGCTGGAATGTTTCCATGCCTAATAAAGGACCTATCACCCACTATGTCGATAAATTGACACCCGTATCACAAATCGTCGGGGCTTGCAATACCGTCGTCAATGACAAAGGAGTCCTCACCGGTACTAGTACAGATGGCATCGGTGCTATGATGGCCCTGAAAGCGCATGGCGTAGACTATATCGGCAAAAAGATGACTGTCATCGGTGCTGGCGGTGCCGCGTCCTCCATCCAGGTACAAGCAGCTCTCGATGGCGTCCGGGAACTGACGATTTTTAACTTAAAAGATAAATTCTATGATCAGGCCATCGAGCTAGTCGCCAAACTGAAGGACCAGACCGATTGCACCGTCAACCTCTACGACCTGGCCGACCACGAACGGCTTCGCCAGGAGCTGGATAGTAGCGATATCTACATCGACGCTACGCCCTGTGGAATGCACCCGCTGGAAGATGTCGTTTCTATTCCTGACCCATCGTATCTGCATCCCGGTCTGGTCGTCATGGATACGGTCTATGCTCCACGTCAGACAAAACTCCTGAAATGGGCAGAACAAGAAGGCTGCCAAAATTTCAATGGCTTAGATATGATGCTCTACCAAGGCGCTGCCGCTTTTAAATTGTGGACAGGAAAAGATATGCCTGTCGATTTCATCCGCGATGTCTTATTTGATGACTAAGGAAAAGGGACCATACACGAAGTTTCTGTCATCATGCGAGATTCCTTGCACTTAAAAGTTTTTCGTCGTAGTTCATCGTTCATCGCGATGGATTAATATTTTTAATTCTATACGACAAACGATGAACGACCTACAATCAAGTCGCCGCCACCCGTAAAACGGGTGGCTCGGCTGACGGCTATAAGCCT
>CABMPA010000055.1 GCA_902388315.1 uncultured Megasphaera sp.
TGTAATCGCCCATGTGGACCTGTTTGGACACGAGGGTCGTAATGCCGGAAAAGAGATTGGCCAAGGTATCCTGCAAGGCCAGGGCCGATGCCAGGCCGCCGGCGCCGAGAGCTGTCAGGAGCGGCGAAATGGAGATGCCATAGGAACTGAGGATGAACAGAATGCCCATCAGATAGACGCACAAATCGACGACCGTCGTCAAGATAGACGTCGTCGCCGCCTTATCGCCGCTCTTGGATAATTTGTCCTTCAAGAAAGACGATACCGTATGGGCACAGAAGAAAGTCACCGTAATGATGACGACGCTGTGATAGTGGTAGGACAGGCCACGCTGGACGAAATCGGGCAGAGTCAGGATATCCTTGGTCAGCCGGATGCCCAGGAGAATCCCCAGCAGGGTCGGCATGAAGCGGAAGATATTGCGCCAGCTGTCACGCGAGACTTTCGTCACGCGGCTCAGCACTTCGATGACGACGCGGAAAACACCATGCAGGATGGCGATACCGATGATGATAAACAAAATAAAGGCCAGGAAATGGACGTGCGGTCCACCGTATGCCAACTCATAGGAAAACGTATTTATGATGGAATCCATAAAAAAAAGCCCTCCTCCGGAGCAATAAATATAAACCAATAATGATTTATTATAACTCCAGAGGAGGCATTACCACAATATGGCAACGGTTACAGTTTTATATCACTTTTTAGGCTATATGCCGCAACGCACGGACGAAAAAAGCGAATAGAATCTGGTATTACAAGCTTTCCCGGAAGATATCGATGATTTCCTGGCGATCCAGTTTCTTATAGCCGCCCTTGAGGATCATCGTGACGTCGGCCAGGGATTCCAGCATCGTTTCATCGGCCCCTAATTCGCGGAGCGACAAGGCGACGCCGATTTCTTTCATCCAGGCTTCCATGCAGGCCAGCCCTTCGAGGGCGATTTGTTCATCTGTCTTGCCGGCTGCCTGGACACCCCAGACATTTTCAGCAAAGCGTTTGAACTTAGGAAGGCCATAGGGCAGGATGTGACGGTAATACGGCAGGGAAACCGCTGCCAGGGTCATGCCGTGCGTCGCGTTGGTATAGCCGCCGACGGCCTGGCCCAGCATATGGACCATCCAGTCGCCCGGCTTCCCGCAGGCGATGAGCGTATTCAAAGCCCAGGTAGCGGTCCACATGATATTGCTGCGGGCTTCGTAATCCTGGGGATTCTGGACGGCGATCCGGCTGGAATGGATGACCGACCGCATCAGGCCTTCACTGAGGTAATCGCTGGTCGTATCGTCATCACCGGAGAAATACTGTTCACAAATATGGTTGAAAATGTCATAGATACCGGCTTTCATCTGATATTCCGGTACGGTCATGGTGTAGCGCGGATTGAGGATGGAGAATCTCGGCATGACATCGGCGCTGGCAAAGACGTGGCCGATTTTCTGCTTCGTGTCGCTGTTGGTGATGACCGAGCCGGCATTCATTTCCGAACCCGTGCCGGCCATGGTGAGGACGCAGCCTACGGGAACAATCGGGCATTCCGGTTCTTCAAAGCGGATGAAGTATTTTTCCCATGGGTCTTCGTCGCAGTGGATGGAGACAGCCACGGCCTTGGCATAGTCGCAGACCGAGCCGCCGCCGACAGCCAGCAGCAGGTCTGCCTGATGCTGACGGGCGATGCCGATGCCTTCATATAACTTTTTCAGTGTCGGGTTAGGCATGACCCCGGAGATTTCGGCCACTTTTTTCCCATTCTGCGTCAGCAGCTCCAGGACCGCATCGTAGATGCCGTTCTTCTTGATGGAGCCGCCACCGTAAATCAATACGACGTTATCCCCATATTTCGGCAGTTCCTGATTCAGGAACTGCAAAGACTCTTCCCCAAAATACAGTGTTGTCGGATTATGATATGCAAAATTACCTAACATAGGATATTTCCTCCTTTTTTACCTGTTGAATCCATCATTCCTTTATGAAACGATATCGAAGCATAACGGCCCCATCACGACAGGATTTTACTTCTGCTAACGTAAGAGGCACAGGCCGGCTATCTACTCTTCCCTCGAACAGGGACGGCATTTCCGTTCTGCCGTCGATGCCGGGACCTATGAGCAGGACAATCTCATCCAGCAGACCTGCCTGAAGGAATCCCGTATTGATGACAGGCCCGCCTACGACGCCCATCCTTTTCACACCGAACTGACTGGCCAGGATTTCTGAAGCCCGGACAAGGTCCACCTGCCCTTCTCCGCAGGCAATCCAGGAAATATTCTGCTCATCCAGATAATCCGTATATGCTTTGGATGCCTCCGTACTCATAAGGATAAGATGGGGTTTTGTCTTTCCCGATTCTTTTTCCCATATCAGCGTTCCCTTGGAATCAGTCACGACCTCATAGCCTGGAGCTGATATTTTCCGAGAAAAGGCTTCCTTTCCTATTATTTCCTGATTTTGAGACGTGAATTTACCGGGAAGCGCCATCTCTAATTCAGCCGTGACTCTTCCGCTGACAGTCGTAGGTATATCTAATTCTCTTAGGATTTGATAATATTCACTCACTCCCTGAAGCTGTTCTGTCATGGCGCAGTCAACCCGTCCATCAATAGAAGTCATCATGTAACAAATGCAATAAGGTCTCATTTTTTCTCCTTCTTATATTACAACACGTATTTGTCTAATGGCTTCGCCTCAGGCGACAACCCCATTCCAATAAGACTCTTTTACTATACCAGATAACTTTTAAAATGTGAAAAGCTTATATCAAATATCCGGGTATTCGTCATTTACATTTCAACAAGTTCCAGGAAAAAGACATCTGCATCGGTGCCGGCAATCTTTTTTAATTGTAAGGTTTGTGAATATTTTACCCTGATTTTTTAGTTGCCAAAGCCGGAATCAGTCATTGTCCCAAGCCGGAGCGGCTGTATAATCGCCGTTTTCAGAATACCCATGGGACTGCGGTCCCTGGACAGCCGCCGTCGGGACATATCCAACGACAGCCGCCTGGTAATCGCCGTTTTCACTGTACCCATGAACGGCCGGGCCCTGGGCCATAGCAGCCGGTACACTGTCTACAATAGCCGCCTGATAATCTTTATTTTCCCCATACGGCTGTACATCCGAAGAAGCTGCAAAAGCAGCGCCGCTGACCAAAGACATAGCTAATACCATAGCCGATACCATTTTTTTGAACATATTGTTTTTCATTTGTAATTGCACTCCTTTAATCATACCTACATTTTTCATTTCTTTCAACATATATAGTATAGAGAAAACGAAACCCCGACAGAAGTCTCATCTCGTTTTGCACTATAAACCGTTAGTTATTACTAAACAAATCAAGCGTTCCGGATATACCCTGCCTGGACCTGCTGGATCCAATGGGTGACGGCAGATGCCTCCGTGACCATATCACTGCCACCATGGGAATCAAACTGGACTTCCATAGATGGACCAAAGGCTGCTCCGCTGCAGTCCCGCTTCATGTCTTTGATGACATGGCCCGGCCAGCCGCCATGGGTCATGAACGGGATGACCGTCTTCTGCCGCCAGTCCTGGCTTTCCAAAAAGGTCTTCATGGCCGGAGCCATCGTATACCACCATGTCGGGGTCCCGACAGCAATGACGTCATAATCGGACGGGTCATAGGCCAAGGGCTGGATGGCCGGTTTATACCCTGCCTGTACTTCACGCTGCCCCTGGTCGACGACTTCCATATAACTGCCTTCATAGGGCTTTACCGTTTCAATACGGGCGATATCAGCTCCCGTGGCCCGCTGCAGCTGTTCGGCGATGTTGGCCGTATTGCCATTGGACCAGGAATAATAAACAATTAACATCTTCATCAGATAGTCCCCTTTCACCATATTTACAGATAATGTTTTTGACAGGAATTTACTATACAACCGGGAGTACGCTCCATGTCAAGACGGATTTCTAAAGATACGCTGGAAAATAAAATACGTACCGACGAGGACCGCCGATATAAGAATTAGTTTCAATTTTCCTTGGCGTGGTTATAGTATACGTCATTGGCTAATTTATATCAAATACTTATGAATTTTATTTATCCATGTCTTTTTACTATGCTTTAACGGGCAACTCCATAATAAATAAATACAAAAATTCTATATCAAATATTTAGTCATTCGTTATTTACATTGCAGTGAGTTCTAAAAAGTCGTATACTAAAAAAAAATCAGTCGATAGGAGTGATATCATGGAGATACGGACTCTGCAATATTTCCTGGCCGTCGCCAGGGAACAGAATATGACCGGTGCCGCCAATATGCTGCACATCACACAGCCGACGTTGTCCCGGCAGATGGCCGATCTGGAACAGGAATTGGGCAAACAGCTCTTCGTCCGGACCAACCGTAGTACACTGCTCACGGAAGAAGGCATCCGCCTGCGCCAGCGGGCTGAGGAAATCGTATCCCTCGTCCAGCAGACGAAAGCCGAAATCAGCGACGACCAGCCGGAACTGACGGGATGTATCCGCATCGGCGCCGGCGAAACACCGGTCATGCACTTCCTGACGGACACCTTTGCCAAACTGCGGCGGAAATATCCAGGCATTACGTGTGAACTCTTTACGGGCAATGCCGATACAGTCGAAGAGAAACTCTCTCACGGCCTCATCGACTTCGCCCTCTTCATCGAGCCTTTCAATCCGGAAAAATACGAATTCCTGCGCCTGCCTGAAAGCAACCCGGTCGGCATCGTCACCCGCAGTGACGCACCCTGGGCTCAGCTGCCAGCCATCACAGCCGATACTTTGAGCCAGATTCCCCTGCTCATCTCGTCGCGGACGGCCACAGCCGCCTTCGACGTCAGTCAGTGGTCGCAAGGAAAAGTAACAACAGAGCATTTGAAGATCGTCGGAAAATTCGACCTCATCGCCAATGCCGCCCAACTCATACGGACGGGCATCACCAGTGCCCTCGGCATCGACGAGCTCTTCCAGCTACAGACGCCAGATTTGGTCTTTGTCCCCCTAAAACCGGCGGTGACCTTCTCGTGTCTCGTGGCCTGGAAGAAATACCAGCTCCTGTCACCGACGTGCGAAGCCTTTTTGAAGGGACTAAAAAAAGAAATCCATTGGCAAGGAAAGGACTGATAATAATGTTAGATTTACGGGTACTCAATTATTTCCTGACCGTCGCCCGCGAAGAAAGTATCACGCGCGCCGCCGAAGCCCTGCACCTGTCCCAGCCGACGCTGTCGCGCCAGCTCCGGGACATGGAAGAAATGCTGGGAAAAGAACTGATGATACGCGGCCCCCGGCGCATCACCCTGACCGAAGAGGGCCTGTTCCTGAAGAAGCGGGCAGAAGAAATCCTCTCCCTGGCCAGTAATACAGAACAGGAACTGCGCAGCGATGATACGGAGCTGAATGGAAGTATCCGCATCGGCTCGGCCGAGTCAGACAGTGTCCGCTTCCTCATGCATGCCGCCCGTAAGATGCAGCTCAAGTATCCCCACCTGCATTTCCATATCACCAGCGGCGACGGCCAGCAGATGATGGAACTTCTCGACAAGAGCCTCATCGATATCGCCGTCGTCTATGGCCATGTCGATACGGATAAATACGAAGTCCTGCTCTGCCCGACTGTCGACCATTGGGGCATCCTCCTGCGCCGCGACAATCCCCTCTCGCAAAAAGAAAAAATCACCCCGCAGGACCTGTGGGATGAAAAACTCATCGTATCCAATCAGGTCCTGCAGGGTGACAATCATGCGGACAAGCTGCAGGTATGGTTAAAAAAGCCCTTCGCCGACCTACATATCAGCGCCACGTACAGCCTGGCCTATAATGCGTCCCTCATGGTCCGGGAAGGGCTGGGTTCCTGTATCATGCTGGAAAAGATCATCCGTGTCCAGGAAGAGGATGACACACTCTGTTTCCGCCTCTTGGACCCGCCAATTGCCGACCGACTGCTCATCGTCTGGAAGCGTTTCCAGCTGTTTTCCAAAGGAACGCAGCAATTCATCCAGCTCTTGAAACAAGAAAGGGGCTCCCAGGAAAAGCTGACTCCGCCTACGCCTTGATGGCCTTGATGAAATGAGCAGGCACGCCGCCGACTACCGTATCAGGCGGTACATCCTGCGTCACGACAGCACCGGCAGCGACGATGGCATGGCGTCCTATGGTCACGCCAGCGGTAATCGTCGCATTGGCCCCGATCCAGACGCCTTCTTCCAGGACGATTTTCCCGGGCATCATTTCCTCCCGCTTCGCCGGATCCGGGTTATGGTTGAGCGTAGCCAGGACAACATTATGGCCGATGAGGGCCCCATCGCCAACGAAGATGCCCCCCTGGTCCTGGAATTTACAACCGCTGTTGATGAACACATTTTTCCCGATATGAATATTCTTACCAAAATCCGTATAAAAAGGCGGAAAGAGAGCAAAACTGTCATCGACTTTTTTCCCGATAAGCTGGGAAAACAATTCCCGCAACTCACCTGGTTCGTGATAACGCGTATTCATTTCCATCGTGATTTTTTGAGCCTGACGGCTATAAAACCGCATCGTCTCGATTTCTTCCGCCGTGACGCCGATGACCGGCGACTGGCTCCAGCGCTTCAAAGCTTGTGATAATGGCAGCACAGGGCCACCTCCTTTCCATCAGGCGCGCTTATTTCAACGCTTTGTCGAAGAATTTCACTAAATCCGGGAAAGGAATCTTATCCATCTGGTCATACAAATCGGTATGCGTGGCACCGGGAACGACGATTTCCTGTTTCGGTGCTTTCAGTTTCGCATAAGCTGCATCGGCGAAATATTTGGAATGAGCTTTTTCACCGGTAATGATCAGGACCGGGCGCGGGCTGATTTCATCGAGGTGTTCCATGAGGGTGAAGTTAAAGAATCCATACGGCGTCGTCGAATCCCAGGCCAATTTGTTGGAATTGATGGCCCGGGGATGGAAGGCACGGCCTACGTAGTAGTCATAAAATCCCTTGGTCACTTCGTCGGCATTATCCGGCAGTTTGTCCGGGAACAGCGTATCCTTGGAAATGACATGCCCCTGGTCATCGACAGGCAGTTCGTGATAGCCGCGGATGCCCTGGCCTTCTTTAGCTTCCTTATCGCGCATGGACGCTAAATATTCCTTGACTTTTTCCCGCTGTTCCGGCGTGTAGTAATCGCCTTTATAGTGATTGCGGATACTGTCGGACATATCGTACATCGCCGAGGTAGCCACAGCTTTGATGCGCGTATCGTTCGCCGCAGCCGTCAGGGCCATGCCGGACAAGCCGCAGATGCCGATGGCACCGATTTTATCGGGATTGACGAATTTCAGGTTGCTGACAAAGTCTACGGCTGCACTGTAATCTTCCGTAAAGATATCCGGCGACGCCATATTGCGGCGGGTCCCGCTGCTTTCGCCGGTCATCGACGGGTCAAAGGCCACGGCGACATAGCCGTTTTTGGCCATTTCCTGGGCATAGAGGCCGGAAGACTGTTCTTTGACGGCGCCGAAAGGCCCGGAGACGACGACGGCCTTATACTGTTTCTTATCATTGAAGTTCTTCGGTAAATAGAGGTGCCCGGCGACGTCGAAGCCGTAGCGGTTCTGGAAGCGGACATTCTTGGCTTCTATTTGCGGATCGACTTTGAAGACCCGTGTATCATTGTTCAATTCCGTAATGGAAGACTGCTTCATCTGCGATTCAGCCTGCAACGCAGCGGCCGGCGTCGCAGCATAGGCGGCACTGCCCCCGAACCCGGAAAAAGCAAACGTGCTAACAGCTAAAACGGCGGCAACCAATAACGCTTTCTGATGTTTTTTCATAGGATATACTCCTTTTCTGTACGATTATGAACTCTATATTTTTTACCTGCCCATAGTATACCTGCCGGGCCATTCAATATCAAATACCTATGGATTTTGTTAATACATGCTTTTTAACTATGCTTTTTTATATAAAAAGAGCGGCTGCCGGGAAGTAACTTCCTAAAGCAGCCGCGTTTTTGTTTATTTCAAATAGGTATGGAAGAAATCGGCCATCTTGTCAAAGGGAATCTTGTCCGTCTGATCGTAGAGGTCCGTGTGGGTGGCACCGGGCACGATGAGGAGTTCTTTATTGTCCCCTTTGAGGCGTTTGAAGGCATCTTCACTGAAATAGCGGGAATGAGCCTTTTCACCGTGGATGACCAGGACAGCACTCTGTACTTCGCCGAGGTTCTGCAAAATCGGGTCGGAAATCAGTCCCATGGCCGAGGTGACATTCCAGCCGCCGTTGGAGTTGAGCGAACGGGGATGGTATCCGCGCGTCGTCTTATAGTAGTTGTAATAGTCTTTTACAAACCAGGGCGCATCGGCCGGAAGGGTATCGGGAACACCGCCGGCCCGTTTATAATAGCCATTCTTATAGTCGATGGTCCGCTGGTCGCTGATGGCTTTGCGCGTCGCCATCCGTTCTTTCTGCAGCGTATCGGCGTCTTTTTCATAGTCGAAATATCCGTTGGCCGTGACGCGGCTCATATCGTACATGGTTGATGCGACGGTCGCCTTGATGCGCGTATCGTTGGCAGCCGCATTGAGGGCAAAGCCGCCAAAGCCGCAGATGCCGATGAGGCCGACGCGGTCGGGATCGACATTATCCTGTGTGGAAAGAAAATCGACAGCCGCCGAAAAATCTTCCGTGCTGATGTCCGACGAGGCGACATAGCGCGGCGTACCGCCACTTTCACCCGTAAAGGACGGGTCGAAAGCCAGTGTCACAAAGCCTTTTTCAGCCATGGTCTGGGCGTATAAGCCCGATGCCTGTTCCTTGACGCCGCCAAAAGGACCGGCGACGGCCAGGGCCGGCATCTTTCCCTTGGCATTTTTCGGCGTGTACATATCAGCGGCCAGGGTAATGCCATAGCGGTTGACGAAGGTCACTTTCTGGTGACTGACTTTATCGCTCTTTTTGAAGGTCTTGTCCCATTCCTGAGTCAGTTTCAGATTTTCCTTGACGATGTTATTCGGCCCTTCCTGCCGTGCATTGACCGTCTTATACGTCGTCTGTGTCATATCTTGTGCCATAGCTGTCACACTCCCCACTGCCATCAAACCTGTTAAAGCCAACATAAGCATGAATTTAGATTTTAATTTCATCGTAGCCCTCCATATATGTGAAAAAAATTATCTTCTTAACTTGTATCTAGTATAACCAAGAAGCTCACATATATCAAATACCTATGTAGTCCTGTTATCCATGCTTTTCAACTATGTTTTATGGATTATTCGCTGTAGATTTCCTTGGCATAACCAAAGGCAGCCCAGGCTTTGGGCCAGCCGCTGTAAAAGGCCAGCTGTGTAATGATTTCAGCCATTTCGTCTTTGGTGACGCCATTTTTCTTGGCCGTTTCCATATGATACTTCAAAGAGCTGTCGGTAATCCCCTGGGCGATGAGAGCTGACACGGTAACGATGCTCCGTTCTTTGAGGGGCAGGACATCGTTCTTGCTCCATACTTCGCCAAAGAGGATATCGTCGTTATAACGGGCAAAATCAGGGGCAAAATTCCCCAGCTGCTGCCGCCCTGCGGTCTGCACGATCTTGACGGCTTTTTTCGCTTGATTATCGGTTGTATTCATAGCATATGCATCTCCTGTTCCCAAAAATCCGATTCCCGCCAGGACCATGAGCCCGGCTGCTAACAACGGCTTACGGAAGAGCTTCATAATCGGCCTCCTTGACGGCTTCACACCATTCCGTACTCGTATCGGTCCCGTCGACTTCGATGGCCAGGTGCTGGAAAGCGCTGTCCTTGGCAGCCCCGTGCCAATGCTTGATGTTGGCCGGGATGTGGACGACGTCGCCGGCATGGAGTTCCCGGGCCGGTTTCCCCCATTCCTGATACCAGCCGCGGCCGGCTGTGACCAAGAGCATCTGACCGCCGCCCTGACTGGCGTGATGGATATGCCAATGATTGCGGCAGGCCGGTTCAAAGGTGACATTGCCGACGATGACCTGTTTGAGGGACAACATATTCAAATAACTGGTCCCATCAAAATACTGGGCATAATCGACATTTTCCCCGCCCATGGCAAAAGGACTCGTCTGTTTGATTTCATCTAAGGTCATTCTTCTTCGTCTCCTCTTTTTTGTAATACATATAATAAGTAGTCCAGCCGGTCCAGCTGAAGCTGTTTGTCATGGATGGCATCGAGCAAATACCGGCGATGGCGCTGCAGGCATGACAACTGCTCTTCCACGGGCAGGGCCGCATAGTGTTCAATAAAAGCCGCCGAACAACCGGCATCGATCAGATTCTGCCAAACCTTCCCTTCCATCATCGACCTCCTCTCTGCACTTCTGATTACACTTTTATCTTAGCAGACAGGCATTGAAATGTAAAACACTTATAATTTATCTCCAGACATACGATTTTTGTATATCAGCGTAGGGGCCGTCCTGCTAAGGCGGCCCGCGGGGTTAGGGGTTAGGGGTTAGGGGTTAGG
>CABMPA010000056.1 GCA_902388315.1 uncultured Megasphaera sp.
AGACGGATAGCAGCCTTTCCGAAATGCTGGAGGATACACGTCTTCTGATGGATGCTACAGAGGCGCAGGGCCCGTTTCGCATAGTCCGTGTATTCTTCTTCAGAAAGGTTTTTTTCACGAAGGACGATGAAATCTACGTCAGAGGCAGCGATTTGTTCAAGCTGGTCCCAGTAGTTCGTCGAAGCCAATTCGTGGTTTGTAATTGCAGCTACTTTTAACACGATTTATCACCTGAATATTAGAGTATTTTATACATATAACTATACATGAATCTCATACTAACGTCAACAATTATACCTATAGAATATAATAAATGCTCTATATGAGTAAAACGCTATAAAACATGAAGCTGTATGACAAAAACGGTTCGGGGTGGATTAGGTCCCGGACCGTTTTTGTCATATACATTTTATAGGATTTGGTAATGGATAACGTCGTAAGGTTTACAAATAAATATACTCACTGGTTACGGGCTGCAGGCCCATTCCCTTGATATCGGAGTACATCTGGTCGAAGGAACGACCGTCAGTGATTTCAAATTGTTCATCGCCCATTTCGGAGCCGTCGTTTTTCAGATGGCCGCCGATGCCGACGCAGACACTGGCCGATACTTTCGTAGCGGCGATCTTCATGATGGCGTTGCGGTAACGGGCGCTTTCGCGGCTCGATACGACGATGTTGGCGTAAGGCATGAACAGGCGATAGGCACAGATGATCTGTGTCAGCTTTCGTTCATCGACGTCTTTCGGGTTGATCTTGTCGTTATTGATGATCGGGCACAGGCGCGGACAGGACAGGGAGATTTCGGCATGCGGGTATTTTCGCTGCATGAGCCATGCGTGCATCCCTGTTGCCAGGGCATCTTTCTGATAGTCGTCCAGGCCTAAGAGGGCCGCGAAGCCGACGCCGCGCATACCGCCGAGGATAGCCCGTTCCTGGGAATAGAAACGGTACGGGAAGATGCGCTTGTGACCGGCCAGGTGAAGGGTAGCGTACTTGTCGGAATTGTACGTTTCCTGGAAGACCGTGACGTAGTCGGCGCCACATTCGTGGAGATATTTGTAATCTTCCGAGTTGACCGGATAGATTTCCATGTTGATGACCCGGAAATACTGGCGGGCGATTTTAACGGCGTTGCCGATGTATTTGACGTCGCTCATCTTCGGGCTTTCGCCGGTGAGCATGATGACTTCTTCGATACCCGTATCGGCGATGTTCTTACATTCGCGGTGGAGTTCTTCGTCGGTCAGGCGGGCGCGCTTGATTTTATTGTGCGAGTTGAAGCCGCAGTAGATGCAGTAGTTATCGCAGTAGTTGGCGAAATAAATCGGCGTCATGATAGCGATGTTGTTGCCGAAATGGCGCCGTGTGACCAGATGGGCTTTCTGGGCCATTTCTTCCAGGAAGGGAGCGGCCGCCGTCGATAAGAGGGCCATGAAATCCCGCGGGTCCAGATGTTCTTTCGATAAGGCCAGGCGGACATCTTTTTCGGTGAAATCGTCATTGTTGAAGGAGTCGTGGATGGCGACGACCTGGTCGAGCATATCCGAGTCGATGACTTCCATGCCCGGCAGATATTTCATGTGGTCGATGAGTTTGCTTTGATCGATAGTTTTGGTTTCTTCCGTCATGTTCAATTCCTCCTCAGTCCCCTAAGAATCCCGTCAGCGGATCCGAAGCCGAAGCCGTTTTGCGGACGCGGCCCAGGCCGGCGAGGTAGGCATTGCGGCCAGCGCGGATGGCTTCGCCGAAGGCTTTGGCCATGAGCGGCAGGTCGCCGGCTGTAGCGACGGCAGTGTTGGCCATGATGGCAGCGGCGCCCATTTCCATGGCTTCACAGGCCTGGGACGGACGGCCGATACCGGCGTCGACGATGACCGGCAGGTCGACTTCGTCGATGAGAATCTGGATGAAATCTTTCGTCGACAAGCCTTTGTTGGTGCCAATCGGCGAAGCCAGCGGCATGATGGCAGCGGCGCCGGCGTCAGCCAGGGCACGGGCTGCATAGAGGTCCGGATACATGTAGGGCAGGACGACGAAGCCTTCCTTGGCCAGGATTTCTGTAGCTTTGATGGTTTCGTTGTTGTCCGGCAGGAGATATTTGGAGTCGCGCATGACTTCGATTTTGATGAAATCGCCGCAGCCGACTTCACGGGACAAGTGGGCGATGCGGACAGCTTCTTCTGCCGTGCGGGCACTGGAGGTATTGGGGAGCAGGGTGACATCTTTCGGGATATAGTCGAGGATATTGTCTTTCTGACCGGCTTCGACGCGGCGCAGGGCCATCGTTACCATCTGGGCACCGCCTTGTTCGACAGCGGCCTTGATGAGGTCGACAGAAAATTTACCGGAACCTAAGATAAAGCGCGATGTGAATTCGTGGCCGCCAAGGACCAGGGTATCTTTTTTTTCCATTGGGGAAACACTCCTTTTATGATGATAGATGAGTTCATAACTGCTTTGCCGCAGGGAATCAGCCCCCGCCGACGAAGTGTACGATTTCCATGGAATCGCCGTCTTTCAAAGTCACTTTATCGTAATCCTTGCGCGATACGATAGCACCGTTCAGCTCGATGGCGATGCGGTCTGTACGATATTCCTGGTCGGTCAGGTAAGCGAGCAGGTTCTGGCCGGCCGCTTCGATGTCTTTGCCGTTGATCCGTACCATGGATGGCCTCCTTTCTTTCAAATGAAAAAAGGGTCGCACGAAGAATTACACCCAAGGTGGTGTACCCCTTCGTGCGACCCTTATGATTCGGTCTCACTCTGCCTATGATTATAGCCTATTGTAACAAAAAGTCAACCGTTGACAATTAACGGATAACATAGAAATTAGCGGGAAAGACGACAAAGGCTGGCAGATTATAGTATAATAGATTTACGATTTTACAAGAGGTGATTACTGCCATGGAAGAACGGATGGACTGGATGAATATTGCCCGTTATTTTTATTTGACTGATGAGAGGCTGCAGCAGGTTTCCCGTGATTTTGCTGCCGATATGAGGCGGGCCCTGGAGAATCAGGGCGGGGCGACGGTATCGGCTGAAAAATCCTACGTGTCCCTGCCTGATGGCAATGAAAACGGGATATATCTGGCCCTGGATTTCGGCGGTACGAACGTGCGGGCTTCGCGGATCCGCCTGCTGGGACGGCATTGCTATATCATCGAGAAGAAGGTATGCCAGCCGCTGCGGATGTCCGGAAAATACGATTACCTCTCTCCTTCGACGACGGCAGGGGAGCTCTTCGATTTCCTGGCCCGCCTCGTCGGACAAGTTGCCGGCCAAGACCAGTCGTATAAGCTGGGCCATACTTTTTCCTTTGCTGTGCAGCAGGAATGTCTGGAAGACGCCCGGCTCCTGTCATGGTCCAAAGAAATCGCCGTCCCCGGTGTCGAAGGGGCGTTCATCAATGCCCTGCTGAAACAAGCCCTGGTACGGCAGGGGTTCCCGGCTATCGAGCCGGTGGCCCTGGTCAACGATACGACGGCCCTGCTGCTGTCGGCAGCCTATACGAGAGAACGTGTCCGCGTCGGCGTCGTCTGCGGCACGGGTTTCAATGCCTGCTATTATGAACCGGCCTGGGACATGATCGTCAATCTGGAAGCCGGTGATTATGGCGGCTTCGTGCGCAATCGTTGGGATGAGGCCGTCGATGCCTTGTCGGTCCAGCCTGGGCAGCATTTGTTGGAAAAGACGGTGAGCGGGGCCTATGTGGCGGACATCTTCCGGCAGACCTTGCTATCCTATTTTAAGACGCCCGATTTGCCGCACTTTTCAACGGCAGTCATGAATGAACTCATCTGTCATGATGATGACCACCAGGGCCAGCTGGCAATGAGCCGGCTGTGGAACCGGATCGTTGGCCTCGATGAGGTGCGGTCGATCCGCAATATCGGCGCTGCCATTTTCGTCCGTGCTGCCCAGCTGGCCGGTGCTGTGAGCTGCGGTATCTTGCACCATCTCTATGGCGATGGCCTTGTCCCGCCCCAGTTCGTCGCTGTCGACGGCAGCCTTCTGGAGCATGTCCGCGGCGCCCTGTTCATGATGGAAGACGCTATGCAGGCCTGCCAGAATGAAGGCGTGAGCCGTGAGAAACAGATTTCCGCCGAGCCGGTACTGGTTAAGGACGGTCCTTTGGTCGGAGCTGCCGTCGCGGCAGCCATGGCAGGCGAAGGCCGTTGACATCAGGCAGGACTGCCACGAGTCACGAACCACTAGCCACGATGCCCTTTTTTCGGTACAATATAATATTGCAGAGATATTTCTACCCTGATGTCTGTAGTCCAGGAAAGGAGACGGCGCCTGCGCCAGGTCATGATGCTGCAACTCGATAAATCTATCAGCAAACCGTACTACGTACAAATCTATGAATATTATCGCCGGGAAATCGAAGCGCACCGGATGGTAGCCGGCATGCGCCTCGATTCCGTCCGTGAGCTGGCCCAGGCAGCAGGAATCAGTAAGATGACTGTCGAAAAGGCCTACTACCAGCTGGCCAGTGAAGGCTATATCCTGCGCCGCCATAAGGCACGGTATGAAGTGGCCTCTTTGGGCGTGGAGATGCGGCCCGATGATGCCACAGCGCCGGTACGGCATGAAGCCAGCCGCCGTCCCGTCTATGCCTATGATTTTGCCAGCGGCGATATGGCGCTGGAACGCTTTCCTCTCGACATCTGGCGGAAATACATGAATCGGATTTTATCGGAGCCAGACCGGCTGCTGGCGGCCAATGATGACCAAGGCGTCCCCGATTTGCGCCAGGCTCTGAGCCGTTATGTCTATGAAACGCGCGGCGTCCATGCAGAGCCGTCACAGATCATCATCGGCGCCGGGACGATTTCTCTCCTCGGGGTTCTGACCAACCTGCTCCACGAGAAGTATGCCTGCATCGGCGTTGAAGACCCAGGGTTCCGCCTGGGCCGGGAAATTTTCCGCAACAGCGGTTATTCCATCGTGCCCATTCCCATCAGCGGCGGCCTGCTCCACGTCGACGCACTGGAAGCCAGCGGTGTCCGCCTGGTCTATGTCAGCCCGTCCCATCAGTTCCCGACGGGAACGGTCATGCCGGCCGGCATCCGCCATCGCCTGCTGCACTGGGCTGAAAAGACGGATGGCCTGATCATCGAAGACGATTACGACAGTGAATTGCGCTATTATGGCCGTCCTGTCCCGGCTTTGCAGGGGCTGGACCGCCATGGCCGCGTCGTCTATATGGGGGCTTTGTCCAAGGTGCTGCCCTTTTTTATCCGCCTCAGTTATATGGTCCTGCCGCCACAGCTCATGCCCCTTTATGAGCAGCGGCGCAGCCTGTTCCGCCAGGGGGCTTCGGTCCCGGAGCAGTGCGTACTGGCTGAATATATCGAGAGCGGGGAACTGGCCCGCCAGGTCCGGCGACTGCGCAAGGAATACCAGGAAAAAGGGGAGCTCTTAGGCCGGCTCTTAGTCGAAACCTTTGGTCAGGATATCGTCGTAGGGCGCCTGGTTTCCGGCGTATACTGCCATATCCGCCTGCGCAGCCGCTTATCGGAAGGAGAACTGCGCCGCCGGGCGGAACGGCAGGGCTGCCGCGTCTTGTCCATGCAGTCTTTTTATGAAACACCGTCTCAGGAAACGGATAAAGAATTTCTCCTGTCATTTTCAAAAATTCCCAGCTGCAAGCTCCGCGATGCCGTAGCGGCGTTGCATAGAGCGTGGTCAGAGAAAGAAGGATACTAATGGCGAAAAGTTTGCGTTTTATTCAATGCGGTGATCTCCACTTAGGGAGCCCTTTTCATAACCTCTCCGCTATTGATGAACGGTGGCAGCGTATTGTCGGGAAAGCGCCGGTCCGGGCGTTCCAGAAAATCGTCCAGATGGCCATTGATAAACGAGTCCACGCTGTCCTCATCACCGGAGATGTCTATACCAGTGCCGACCATAACCTGACGGCACAGCTCGATTATGTACGCCTTTTACATAAATTAGCAAAAAATAATATACAAGTCTTTGCCGTCCTGGGCAATCACGACCCATTGGAAGCCTGGAAGGCGAAGATTCCCTTTCCGCCCAATGTCCATATATTCCCGACGGAGTCGGTCGAACGGGTGCCGCTCGTCGTCGATGGCGAAGAAGTGGCGGCCATTTACGGGCAGAGCTATGCCAAGAGTGAACAGCGGGAAAATCTGGCCTGGAAATTCAACCGCGCTGCCGGCGACCGCTTTTCCATCGGCATGCTCCATACCCAGGTCGGCAGCCGGGAATCGACATATGCGCCGTGTACCCTGGAAGACCTCAAGGAATGTGGCATGGACTACTGGGCTCTGGGGCACATCCATAAACAGGAGATACTCTGCGAAAAGCCGTATATTGTCTATGCCGGCAACCCGCAGGGCCTCGATTGTACCGAAACGGGGCCGCGGGGCTGTTATTACGTCGAAGTCGGCCCTTATGGGACGACGGAACTGGAATTCATCGATACGAGTATCGTCCGCTGGGAAAGCATCGACCTTGCCATTGACGGCATCGAATCGGTGTCGGAACTGCGCGAATCGGTCCGCTTTGCTAAGGAAAAAGTGCGTCGTGAAATCGGCAAGCCGACGTTCCTGACCGTTAATTTCACCGGGTCCGGCAGTATGTACCATGTCCTCAACAATCCCGAAGCGACGCTGTACTGGCTGGACAGCTGGCGTGAAGAAGAACAGGGGAAATACGCCTTTGTCATGGTCGAACGCCTGCGCAATCTGGCCCGGCCCAAGATAAATATGGATGAACGGAGCAAACTGCCCGACTCTGTCGGTGACTATCTGAACGTCTTCGACAAACTGGAAAAGCTGGCTCCGGAAGAAAAAGCCAAAACCTTGCGGGACATCCTCATGAGCCGGCCGGAATTCGAGCGCCTGGGGGCTTATGGACGGGCACTGACGGACCAGCGCCTGTTGGAAACGTTCGAGAAGGCCAAATGGCTTGGCGTACAGAAATTGCTGGAACATAGAAGAGGTTAATCGTTATGAAGATTACAGAGATGCATTTGGATGATTTCGGGATTTACCATGATGTGAGCTGGAATCCGCCGGAACACGGCCTGATTGTCATGCATGGCCGCAATGAGAGCGGTAAGACGACGCTCATGAAATACGTCCGGTCCATGTTCTTCGGTTATTTGCGCGGAGACTGGAAGGGCTATTTCGGCAGCATGGGCATCCGCCGGGAAGACGGGAAGGAATACCGGATCGTCCGCAATGAAAAAGAATATTTCCTGTCTGACGGCCACCAGAAGGTCCAGGATGAACCGGCGGATTTGTGGTGGCACGGACTAGACCGACAGACATATGATAAGATTTTTGCCATGGGCCTGGAAGATCTGCAGGGGTTCAAAATCCTGTCCAATGAAGCTGTGCGCAGCCATTTCTTCAGCATTGAAGGCGGTGTCAGCATGGGCCTGGCCCGCAGTGAAGTGACCAAGCACATGGGCGAGCTCCTGGTTGCTTCGCCACAGGGCAAGAAACCTATCAATGCCCTGCTCAACGAGCAGAAGGATTTCGACCGCCGCATTAACGGCATGGCTTATGATGAAGATGAATTCGCCAGCCTGCAGGAAACGGAACAGACGACGCATGAAATCGAGAACCGTATCCGCTTGGACATTGAAGAATCGAAGCAGCAGATCGAACGGATCTCCATGCCCATTGCCGCCTGGGATGTCTATAAACGCGGCCAGGATGCCTTGCAGCACATGCAGGCTCTGGCAGATGTTTCCCAGTTCCCCGCCGATGGGGCTCAGAAATGGGCTGAACTGGAACAGAACATCAAAGCCATCGACGAATCATGGAACCGCTGGCTGGCCTGCGGTCCCCAGCTCGACGATATGTATCATCACGTCAGCGAATGGAAACAAGGACTGACGGAACTCTCGAACCATGAAGATAAGGAAATGGACTGGGAGTTCGAAAGCACGAAGCAGGCCGATTTGCTCAAGACCTGGACCGATGGCCAGGATATCCCGGCGGCCGTTGACTGGACCCAGGGGATTTCTGCCGCAGCCGCTCTCGACCACAGCCGGCAGGATTTAGAAAAATGGAAGGCCGATAAGCCGAAGAATGTTTCCGGTTCAAGCGGTGAAGACGGGCCGGCTGAAAAGACAAAGGACGAATGGGATGTCATCGGGACGGCTGTGGCGACGATTCAGAACGTCGTCATGGAACGTCAGAAGATACAGGAACAGCTGGAATGGCTGAAGAACGAACCGGCTGGCTCGTCGAAGGCCTTTACCTTCGTCGGCATCGCTTTCCTGGTCCTGGCGGCCCTCTGCGTCGCCGCTGTCTATCTGGCTCACTTCGATTCGACCCTGGGCCTCGGCGGTGCCGCTGCCTGTGTCGTCATCGCCATCATTTCCCTGGTCCGGCAGAGTACCGGTGCCGACCGGGTCCCCCGGAAAATCGCAGAAATCGAAGGCCAGCTGGCCCGCGTTAACGGGAAAATCGGAGACCTGGCCAAGGGGGCGGAAATTACGCTCAGCACAGATGAATCGAACGAACGCTGGCTCCAGGAACTGGACGCCGTCCGCAAGCAGTACCTGGACTGGCAGACGCGGGAAACAAAGAATGCCTGGCAGAAGGAACAGAAAGTCATGTACGACGCCATCTATGAAAAATGGCAGTCCGATGGAAATACCTGCAAAAAACAGCTCCTGGCCTGTGAAACGGCCTGGGATGGCTGGCGGGATAAGAATTGTTTCCGTAAACTGGATACATCCGATGTGGCCAAAGCTAAAGAAGCCTGGGATACGTGGCATGAAGTTACGACGGCCGCTGCCGATTGGAAGCGGCGCAAGCTGGAATTGAAGGGGGCTATCTCCCGCTGGAGCGATACGGCGGAACAGATTTTCCGGGAAGTCGGCGTCAAAAAGACTATTTCTCCGGATACTGTCGAAGACGTTTATAAACAATGGCAGGATATCCGTGTCCAGGCCGAAGTCGCCAAAGAACAGGACCGTCAGCAGAAAGAACGGGAAACCCAGATTGTCAGCCTTGGCGAAGAACGGCAGCAGCGAATCCAGGAACAACAGGAGCTGCTCAAAGCGACAGGCGCCCAGACGGAAGGCGAATTCCGCAGCAAAGTCCTGCGCTTCCGCCAGTTCCATCAGTATAAAGAAGTCTATGACCAGACCGAGGCCCATATCCGCCTCATCGCCAAGACGCCGAAGAACCTGGCAGAACTGCGCCATGAATTAAAAATCCATACTTTAAAAACCTGGACAGATGAACGCGATTACTATCAGAAAAAAATCGCTGATGCCGAAAAGAAACTGGCCGAAGTGGCAGAAAAACGGGGCAGCATCATCGAACGCCTGAGCCAGATGGCCAAGACCGACGAATACGGCAAGCTCCTCCAGGCCAAGCAGAACCGCAAGGCGGAACTGGATCGCGACGTCGACGACTGGCTGACCAATATGTACACCCAGTACATGCTGGAACAGGCTCAGGAATATTACGAACGGGTCCGCCAGCCTATCGTTATCCGCCAGGCCGGTGAATACCTCAACCTCATGACTCAAGGGCGCTATACCCTGCAGGCCAGCCTGGACGGCAAACAACTCTTCGCCGTCGACGGCAGCCAGCACCGCGTCCCGGAAAAACAGTGGAGCAGCGGCCTGGGCGACCAGATTTACCTGGCCATCCGCATCAGCCTGGCCATGGCCTTCTCCAAACAAATCGAACCGATGCCCCTCATCCTCGACGACATCCTGGTCCGCTTTGACGAACAGCGCCAGAAAGAAGCCATCCAGTTCCTGGCTTCCCTAGGCAAAAAAGAACAGATATTCCTGTTCACCTGCTCCGATGCCACACGGCACCTGGCCGAAGAAGTCCAAAAACAACTGTCTGGAGAAACGGACACCATCCATCTCTTTGAAATCGAAAAAGGAACGATAAAAGAACTCGCAAATCGTTCGTAGTTTGCAGTTTTTAGTGAATGGGTTTAAATTTAAAGCCATCCGCTAACAACTAACTGCTAGCCACTAACAACTTAAAAGGGCTTGTCGCACGTGCGACAAGCCTCTTTTTTTACGCCCAGACGAATCCGGTCATGGCCATGGATCCTAAGGTACAGGTATTATTGAACGGTATAGCTTTGTCCGTTCCGGCGGCGCCCAGGCAATAGAGCAGGGGCAGGTAGTGTTCCGGTGTCGGTACGGCATAGGCTGCGTGTTCGTGATTTTCGTAGTGGATGACGTCATCGATGTTGCTGGCTACGACGTTATCGACGATGTCCTGGTTGAAGTGTTTGGCTGCTTCGGAGCCGCCGCGTTTGTTCCATTCGACGCGGCGAAGGTTGTGGACGATATTGCCGCTGCCCCAGATGAGGTAGCCTTTTTCGCGGAGCGGGGCAAGTTTCTGGCCGAGTTCAAAGCATTGGTCCGGCGTAAACGTGCTGTTTACAGAAAGCTGGACGACCG
>CABMPA010000057.1 GCA_902388315.1 uncultured Megasphaera sp.
TCCTTGTTGTAATGTGTAAAATAGTTGTTTCTGCTAATCATTTTTTGGCGGTTAGCCCTTTAAATTCTTGACAGAATTGGTGTATAATTAATAATATAATCATAAAATACTTTATAGCGTATATTATATGTGTATACGGTACTCTATTAAATCCAAGACCCGCCGTCTGACGACACGATGTCCATTATCATACATACTGAAACCATAAGCGAAGCGGCCGGGTCCCAGTCAAGTGAGGAGGAGCTTCTATGAAAAAATCTAATTGCCTGGCCATGATTTTGGCTGGCGGGAAAGGGAGCCGCTTAGGCGTCCTGACCAAAGACCAGGCGAAACCGGGCCTTTTATTCGGCGGCAAATACCGCATCATCGACTTCCCCCTGAGTAACTGCCGCAATTCCGGCATCGATACGGTTGGCATCCTGACCCAGTATCAGCCGCTGGAACTGAACTGGTACATCGGCAACGGCAGTTCGTGGAACCTCGACTCGACCAAGGGCGGCACGTACGTCCTGCCGCCGTATCAGAGCGACGGCGGTTCCAACTGGTATCGCGGCACCGCCGACGCCATCTATCAGAACTTGAATTTCGTGGAAATGGTCGGCGACGACTACGTCCTCATCCTGTCGGGCGACCACATCTATTCCATGGACTACGACAAGATGCTCAATTTCCACAAGAAACACCACGCCAAGGTCACGATCGGCACGATCCGCGTCCCCTGGGATGAAGCCAGCCGTTTCGGCATCATGGTAGCCGACGAAAATATGCGCATCACCAAGTTCCAGGAAAAACCGGCCAAACCGGAAAGCAACCTGGCGTCCATGGGCATTTACATCTTCAACCGCGACGTCCTGGAATCGTACCTCAAGGCCGATGCCAAGGATGAAAAATCGGAACACGACTTCGGCAAGAACGTCATTCCCGCCATGCTGAACGATAACATGCCCCTCTATGCCTATCCCTTTGAAGGCTACTGGAAGGACGTCGGCACCATCGACAGCCTGTGGCAGGCCAACATGGACCTCATCGCCGACGAACCGCCCATCGACCTGCGCGACAGTCACTGGCGCATCTATTCGGGCAACCAGAGTTTCCCGCCGCATCTCATCGGGCCCAAGGGCTCGGCCAAGAGTTCCCTCATCGCTGAAGGTTCGGAAATCTTCGGGAACGTCAGCAACTCGGTCATCTTCTACGGCGTCACCATCAAAGAAGGGGCGAAGGTCACCAATTCCGTCATCATGCCCGGCTCGGTCGTAGAAGAGAACGCCGTCGTCGACAAGGCTATCCTGGGTGAACGCTGCCACATCTACTCCGGCGCCGTCCTCCACAATGAAGATGGCTCTGTCGCCGTACTGGGCCGCAAAGAGGAATTGAAACCAGAACAAGTTACAGCGAAAGGGGAACACTAGTTATGAACAGTAATATGATCGGCCTCATCAATATGCGCGAAGACCATCCCTTGCAGGAAATCAACGATACGCGCCCGTTGTCGACGCTGCCCATCGGCGGCAAATACCGCCTCATCGACTTCACGCTTTCCAATATGGTCAACGCCGGTATCGAAAACGTCGGCCTCCTGCTCTCCAGCCAGTCCCGGTCGGTCCTGGACCACATCCGCTCCGGCAAGGAATGGGGCCTGGCCCACAAGGGCGACGGCTTGTTCTACCTGCCGGAAGAACGGGCCGACATCGAACATCCCGTAGAAGGGGACATCAGCGCTTACTATAAGAATCTCGTCTTTGTCCAGCGGGCCAATAAGCGCTACGCCCTGCTGTCGGGCTGCGACATGGTACAGAACATCGACTATGACAAGGTCCTCCATTTCCACCGCCATCACAACGCCGACGTCACCCTCATCTATCAGCAGCAGAAATACGACTTCGACCGCGAAGGCTATGTCCTGACCATCGACGACGTCTGCCCGGACCGGGTCACGGCCATCGAAGCCAAGCCGGAAGTCAAGGCCGGTGACAACTTATACCAGCGGGGAATCCTTATCGACTGCGAAGTATTCCAACATTGCATACGCCGGGCCTATGCCCAGGGGTATACCCATTTTATTACCGATGTGCTCCAGCGCAATGTAGACCGCCTGCGGATTTTCGGCTATAATTATCAGGGATATGCAAAACGGATTGATTCCGTCAATTCCTACTTCCAGGTCAACATGGACCTGCGCGACAACCGCATCTGGCATGAACTGCTCCTCAAGGATATGGATCACCGCATCTATACCAAGATCAAGGATGAAGCGCCGGCCAAGTACATGGAAGAATCGCATGTCTCCAATTCTCTCGTCGCTAATGGCTGCATCATCGAAGGCCGCGTAGAGAATTCGATTCTTTTCCGCCGCGTCAAGGTCGGAAAGAATGCTGTCATTCGCAACAGCATCATCATGCAGCACTCGGTCGTCGGCGATGACGCCCAGCTCGATTACGTCGTATGCGACAAGAATACGGTCATCCAGCCGGAAGCCGTATTGAGCGGCAGCCACGACAACCCGTTGTGCATTGGTAAACGTTCAGTCCGATGAACGCGACTACAAAGGGGTTAGAGACAATATGAAAAAATGGCAGGATAAGGAAGAATTCAAAAAGTTATTTACCGAGAAAGCTCACATCTTGTGGGAAAAAGATCTGCGGGACATGACCTTGAATGAAGTCTATCAGACCATCGCCTATATGATCCGCGATCTGGTAAGTGAAGATTGGATCCGTACGAATGAAATCTATGCCGAACAGAAGGTTAAGCAAGTCTATTATTTCTCCATCGAATTCCTCATCGGCCGCCTCTTGGAATCGAATCTCCTGGGCATCGACATGGACGACATCTGTCGCCAGGGCCTGGAAGAACTGGGATGGGACCTGGACAAGGTCATCCCGGCCGAACGCGATCCGGGCCTGGGGAATGGGGGACTGGGCCGGCTGGCTGCCTGCTTCATCGACTCCCTGGCGGCTTTGCAGCTGCCGGGCCATGGCAACAGCATCCGCTACCAGTACGGCTTGTTCAACCAGCGCATTGTCGACAACCAGCAGGTCGAATTGCCCGATAACTGGCTGGTCAACGGCTATCCCTGGGAAGTCAAGAAGGTCGACAAGGCTGTCTATGTCCGCTTCGGCGGCAACGCTTACATGCGCCCCGATGAAGACGGCAACCTGGAATGTGTCTATGAAAAATATTCGGCTGTCCGCGCCGTCCCGTACGATGTGCCCATCATCGGCTATCACAACAATACGGTCAACACGCTGCGCCTGTGGCGGGCGGAATACTCGCGGGAACAGCTCTACCAGGAACTGTCCATCGGCGACCGGCGCCGGGCCTTCCGTTATAAGGACAGCGTCCAGCAGATTTCCCGCTTCCTCTATCCTGACGACAGCAATGAAGACGGCCGCCGCCTGCGCCTGATGCAGGAATACTTTTTCGTATCGGCCGGCCTGCAGAGCATCGTCCGCCATTATAAGAAGAAATACCACGAAAGTATCTATAAATTCGACCGCTACATCGCCATCCACATCAACGACACCCATCCGGCCCTGGTCATTCCGGAACTGATGCGCATCCTCATGGATGAAGAAGGGATGTCCTGGGATGCGGCCTGGAACATCACTGTCCGCACTGTGGCCTATACGAATCACACGATCCTGCCGGAAGCCATGGAAAAATGGTCCATCCCCATGTTCAAGGACCTGCTGCCGCGCATCTACCTCATCGTCGAGGAAATCAACAACCGCTGGCTCAAAGAAGTCCGCAGCCTCTATCCGGGCAATGAAACCATGGCCCGCGATGTCGCCGTCCTCTGGGATGGCCAGGTCCACATGGCCCATCTGGCCGTCCTCGGCAGCCACAGCGTCAACGGCGTCGCTGAAATCCATTCGCAGATTTTGAAGGACTCGACGCTTCATCAGTTCTATACGTGCTTCCCGCACCGCTTCTCCAACAAGACCAACGGCATTTCCCATCGCCGTTGGCTCATCGAAGCCAACCCGCAGCTGGCCTCGCTCATCGACGACACCATTGGCGATAGCTGGCGCCGGACGCCGTCGAAGCTCCAGGACCTCATGCCCTTTGCCGACGACCCGTCCTTCCAGGAACAGCTGACGCGGGTCAAAAAGGAACGCAAGGAAATCCTGGCCCGCTACATCCGCGACCGCTACGATATGGACGTGCGGACCGATTCGATTTTCGACATCCAGATCAAGCGCATCCACCTGTACAAGCGCCAGACTTTGAACATCCTGCACATCCTGCACTTGTACTACCTTTTGAAGGACAACCCGAAACTCAAGATCACGCCGCGGACCTTCCTCTTTGGCGGCAAGGCCGCTGCCGGCTACGGCGAAGCCAAGGAAACGATCCGCCTCATCAACGTCGTCGCCCATATGGTCAATTCCGACCGTCAGGTCAGCAAGCAGATGAAGGTCCTGTTCCTGGAAAACTACAATGTTTCCTTAGGGCAGCTCCTCTTCCCGGCCGCCGACGTGAGCGAACAGATTTCTACGGCCGGCAAGGAAGCGTCGGGCACGGGCAACATGAAGTTCATGATGAACGGTGCCGTCACCCTGGGGACCATGGACGGGGCCAACGTCGAAATCCACCGCGAAGTGGGCGACGAAAACTGCGTCATCTTCGGCCTGCGGGCGGATGAAGTCATGAATTACTATATCCACGGCGGCTACTCGTCGTGGCAGATGTACAGCGGCGACGCCGACATCCGCCGCCTCATGGATGCCCTTGTCGACGGCTCCATCGGCGGGGACCACTTCGGCATGCTCTATTCGGCCTTCCTCGACCGGAACGATGAATATTTCGTTCTCAAGGACTTCAAGCCCTACTGCCAGGCTCAGCAGGAAATCGCCAAGCGCTATGGCGATCACACGAAGTGGTGTCATTCGAGCATCGTCAATATCGCCCAGTCGGGCTACTTCTCCAGCGACCGGACGATTCAGCAGTACGCCGATGACATTTGGCGCATCAAGCCGGTCAAACACTAACTAAGAATCAACAGGAGGATATGATATGAAACTCAGTGCAATCGACGAGTACAGCACCTTCTTGTATCACCAGGGTACGAACTACGCCAGTTATCGTCTGTTTGGGGCCCATTTCACGGTCCTGCGCCGCAAGCCCTGCGTGCGCTTTGCCGTCTGGGCACCTCATGCGGAGCAGGTCAGCGTCGTCGGTGATTTCAATAATTGGAACGCCGATATCAATCCCATGGAGCGGAGCAGCTGCGGCAACGGCATTTGGGTTACACATATTTCCGGCCTCCAGGAAGGGGACATTTACAAGTACGCCATCACGACGGCGTCGGGCCAGCGCATCTTAAAGAGCGATCCCTATGCCTTCTGGTCGGAAGTACGCCCCAATACGGCATCGAAACTGACGAAACTTCACTATACCTGGCGTGACAAGAAATGGATGGACAGCCGCAGTGCCTACGATTCGTACCGTAAGCCCATGCTGACCTATGAAGTCCATCTCGGCTCGTGGCGCCGCGGCGAGGACGGGGAAATGCTGTCGTACCGCGACATGGCGCCGCAGCTGGTCGATTATGTCAAACAGATGAATTATACCCACATCGAACTCATGCCGCTGTGCGAATATCCCTTCGACGGCTCCTGGGGCTACCAGGGGACGGGGTATTTCTCGGCGACCAGCCGCTATGGCAGACCGGAAGACCTGATGTACCTCATCGACCTCTGCCACCGCAACGGCATCGGCGTCATCCTCGACTGGGTACCGGGCCATTTCTGCCGCGATGCCCACGGCCTGCGCCATTTCGATGGCGAGCCGTGCTATGAATCGGGCAACCCCATGCTGGCGGAAAATAAGGAATGGGATACGATGAATTTCGACTATGGCCGGACGGAAGTCCAGTCCTTCCTCATCTCCAGCGCCCTGTTCTGGCTCAGCCAGTTCCACCTCGACGGCCTGCGCATCGACGCCGTCGCCAATATGCTCTACCTCGATTACGGCCATCCCGATGGCGAATGGCAGCCCAATAAATACGGCGGCCGGGAAAACCTGGAAGCCATCGACTTCCTGCGCCAGCTCAACACGGCCGTCTTCAAGGAACATCCGCAGGCCCTGATGATTGCCGAAGAATCGTCGGCCTGGCCGCTCGTGACCAAGCCCGTCGACGTCGGCGGCCTGGGCTTTAATTACAAATGGAACATGGGGTGGATGAACGATATGCTCCGCTACATGTCGCTGGACCCGCTGTTCCGCAAGGACAATCACAATCTGATTACCTTTTCTTTGTGTTATGCTTTTTCAGAAAACTTCATCCTGCCCTTGTCGCATGATGAAGTCGTCCACGGCAAACATTCTCTCCTGGACAAGATGCCTGGCGACTACTGGCAGAAATTTGCCGGCCTGCGTGCCTTCTACGGCTACTGGATGTCCCATCCGGGCAAGAAGCTCCTGTTCATGGGCAGTGAATTCGGCCAGTTCATCGAATGGAAATACGATGACAGCCTGGACTGGCACCTTCTCGAATATCCCATGCACAAGGCCATGCACGACTACGTGCGCAGCCTGAATACGTACTATGTGGACCATCCGGAGTTGTGGGAAGAAGACTGCGACTGGTCGGGCTTCTCGTGGATCAGCTGCGACGACTGCGACAACAGCGTCATCGCCTTTTACCGTACCGGCAAGGACGAATCGGACATGACCGTCGTCGTCTGCAACTTCACGCCCGTCGTCCGCCATTCGTACCGCTTCGGCGTCCCCCGCAAAGGGACCTATGTCGAAGTCTTCAACAGCGATGCCGAAGTGTTTGGCGGCTCCAACGTTCTCAATGAAGGGGAATTCGAGGCCCAGGATGTGCCCATGCACGGCATGGACCAGTCCCTGGAACTGACCTTGCCGCCGCTGGCGACGATCTACCTGCAGCTGACAGGGAGTGCTAAAAAAAAAGCAGTGACGAAAAAGCGGCGCCGCCGGACAGTGAAAGCCGACAGGGCTGAGGACGGGACCGTCCAGAAAACGGCCGAGGCGCCGGGAAAGAAGGCAACAACCCGTGGAAAAGGGAAAACCAAAGCGGCAGCGGCTGAAAAAACGCCTGCTGCAACGAGAAAAAGAAGACCTGGGCGTCCTGCCAAAAAGAAGACAGACGCCTGATACGGTATCTAGGGAAAGTGGGGGACAGACGATGAATATATTATTTGTGGCCTCTGAAGCAGTGCCATTTATCAAAACGGGCGGCCTGGCCGATGTCATGGGCGCCCTTCCCAAGGAACTGGCCAAGAATAAGGACCTGGATGTCCGCCTGGTCATTCCGAAATACAGCCGCATCGCTGACGAAGCGAAGCAGCAGATGAAAGAAGTGACGACGGGCATCGTGAACCTGGCCTGGCGCCAGCTCTACTACGGCGTCGAAGAAATCAAACAGGACGGCGTGACTGTCTATTTCATCGACAACGAATGGTATTTCAAGCGCGACGGCCTTTACGGTTACGGCGATGACGACGAACGTTTCGCTTATTTTTGCCGTGCCGTCCTGACCATGCTGCCCAAGGTCGGCTTCAAGCCGGACATCATCCACTGCAACGACTGGCATACGGGCCTCATGGGGGTCTTCCTCAAGGAAGACTTCTGGCATGATGATTTCTACAAGGGCATCAAGGTCATCTATACGATCCACAACCTCAAATATCAGGGCATCTACCCGCCGTCGATCATGCGCGACGTCATCGGCCTGCCGCAGGAACTTTTCGATAACGGCAACCTGGAATGTGATGGCTGCGTGAACTATATGAAATCGGGCATGGTCTACGCCGACCACATCACGACGGTCAGCCCGTCGTATGCCCAGGAAATCACCTATCCTTACTTTGGCGAAGGCCTGGATGGCTATATCCGCGATAACCGCGAAAAAGTGACGGGAATCATCAACGGCCTGGACGTCGATGCCTACAATCCGGAAAGGGATCCGTACATCAAGCGCCAGTATGCCGTCGCCAACGCCCGGGCAGGCAAGCGGGAAAATAAAGACGCCCTGCGGGCTGAACTGGGCCTGCGCATCAAACGCGGCGTCCCCTTGATCGCCATGGTCACGCGCCTCGTCGAAGATAAGGGGCTGGACCTGGTGACGCGCATCATGGATGAGCTCGTCGACGACGATGTCCAGCTGGTCCTGGTCGGCACCGGCGACACGGGCTATGAAAACGCCTTCCGCGAACTGGCCCGCCGCCATCCCACCAAGGTATCGGCGAACATCACCTTCAGCGAAGCCCTGGCCCATAAGGTCTATGCCGCTGCCGACATGTTCCTCATGCCGTCGCGGTACGAACCGTGCGGCCTGAGCCAGCTCATCGCCCTGCGCTACGGTGCTATCCCCATCGTCCGCGAAACGGGCGGCCTCAAGGATACGGTCCATCCCTTCGATAAATACAGCAAACAGGGCAATGGCCTGACCTTCCCGAACTTCAATGCCCACGAGCTCCTGTTCACGACGAAGCGCGCCATGAGCTACTATGAAGACACAGCCCTCTGGGATATCCTGGTCCGCAATGCCATGACCAGCGACTACAGCTGGCATCGCTCGGCTGAAACCTACCGGGAACTGTACGAAAAAATATTACAACAATAAAAGACAGTTTGTAGTTCAGAGTTCGTAGTTTGTAGAAAAGGGCTTTACATTTCCAGCTATTCACTAAAAACTAAAAACTGCAAACTCAAAAGGGACTGTCGCATGAAGGCTTCTGCCATTATGCATAGTCCCTTTGACTTATAGTTTGCAGTACGGAGTTTTTAGTTTGTAGCAGATGACTTTAAATTTAAAACCATTCACTACAAACTGCAAACTCAAACAGAGGCTGTCTTTATGGACAGCCTCTGTTACTTTCCCCAACCATGAAAGGACCGCTTATGGACTTACGATTGTACCACAACTCTCATGAATTCTATTACCGCTCGTCTTTTGGGGCCGTTCCCTCCGGGAGCCGGCTCATCCTGCGCCTGCGCGTCAGCGGCAGCGATGCCCCGAACTGCCGGGCCCGCATCCGCCTGTGGCAGAGCAACGTCGGCGAATCTTTTGTACCCATGAGCTATGAAGACGGCGTCTTTACGGGCATCGTCGCCATTCCTCCCCAGGGCTGCCTGCTCTGGTATTATTTCGTCGTCGACGATGGTCATACGACGGTCTACTATGGCAATAACTACGACCGCCTCGGCGGAGAAGGGGCCAAGTATCCCGACGTGCCGCCGGCCTACCAGGTCACGGTCTACGATAAGGACGCCCATACGCCGGATTGGTTCAAGCATGCCATCGTCTATCAGATTTTCCCGGACCGCTTCCGCCATGGGACCCGCACGTCGGGCCGCCTGTACGGCAAGAAAGGCGCCGTCATCCACAGCCACTGGGATGATGTGCCCTATTATTGCAAGCGCGAAGGGAACGGCGATATCGTCTATTACGACTTTTTTGGCGGCAACATCGCCGGTATCCGGGAAAAACTGCCGTACCTCAAGGAACTGGGCATTACGGCGATTTACCTCAACCCGATTTTTGAAAGTTCCAGCAACCACCGCTATGGCACGGCCGACTACTTCCGCGTCGATCCCATGCTGGGGACGAATGAAGAATTTGCCGCTTTCTGCCAGGCTGCCAGAAAAGAGGGTATCCATATCATCCTCGACGGCGTCTTCAGCCATACCGGGGCCGACAGCATCTATTTTAACCGCTTCGGCAACTATCCCGGCGTCGGCGCCTGCCAGTCGAAGGAATCGCCGTACTATGAATGGTACCGCTTCAAGCATTACCCCGACGACTATGAAGCGTGGTGGGGCGTATCGGACCTGCCCGATGTCGAGGAGACGACACCGTCCTATATGGATTTCATCATCGACAGCGAAGACAGTGTCCTCAAATACTGGCTGAACGAAGGCATCAGCGGCTGGCGCCTGGACGTCATCGACGAGCTGCCCGTCCCCTTCCTGCGCCGCTTCTACCACACCTTGAAAGAGGAAAAGCCCGATGCCGTCCTCATCGGTGAAGTCTGGGAAGATGCATCCAATAAGGTCAGCTACAGCGAACAGCGGGAATACCTCTGCGGCTACGACATCGACAGTGCCATGAACTACGCCCAGCGCTCCCTGATGATCGACTTCATGACCGGTGCCAAAGATGCGCGGCGCATGAACGCTGAACTGACGCGGCTCATCGAAAATTATCCGCCAGAAAATTTCTATGCCATGCTCAACCTCATCAGCAGCCACGATATCGAACGCATATTGACGGTCCTCACCAGGGCCGGTGGCACCGACGTGGCCACGGCCGAGGAAACGGGCCGGAAGCGCCTGAAATTACTGACGGCCTGGCAGATGACCATGCCCGGTGCGCCGTGTATCTATTACGGCGATGAAGTGGGCGTCACCGGCGGCAAGGACCCCGACAACCGCCGGACCTATCCCTGGGGCCATGAAGAC
>CABMPA010000058.1 GCA_902388315.1 uncultured Megasphaera sp.
AACATTCACATTACTTCCTTTCAAAATAGGGCAGTATTTTTTCCATGGCAAAGCTCCGCGAGCCCTTGAGGAGGACTGTGTCGCCATCGTGGAGGAGTTCTTTCAGCTGGCGCGCCGCCTGTTCATGCGTATCCGTCGTATAGACGGCCGTCATGCCTGCAGCTTTCGCCGATTGGGCGATATCTTTGGCTAAATCGCCCATCGTGATGAGGGCATCGAGACCGGTCTGGGCAACGAGGCGGCCAATGGCTTCGTGTTCCCGTTTCGCCCAGTCTCCCAGTTCGCCCATGCCGCCGAGGACGGCGATCTTGCGGCCCTTTGTCAGCAGGTCCAGCGTGCGGATGGCTTCGGCCATGGACGCGGGATTGGCATTATACGTATCGTTGATGAAGGTATAAGGCCCGATATGGAGCAGTTCCTGGCGCATGGCCATACCGTGGTATGACGCCAGGCCGCGTTGTATCTCAGCCGTACTCAGGCCGGTCAGCTGGCCAACGGTAATGGCCGCCAGGGCATTGTAGACATTGTGGCCGCCGATGACAGGCACAGCGACATCAAACGCCTGACCTGCGCCGCTGCAATGGAAGCGGACCCCCTGCTCATCGCAGGCGATATGGTCTGCCCGGACAGCGTCATCATCACCGGTCCCATAGAGGACACTCTTCCCCCGGCACAAGGCCGTCATCTGGCGGACAAAGGGATCATCGCCGTTGAGGACGGCCGTCCCTTTTTCATCCAGGGCCTGGACGAGTTCAGCTTTCGCCTTGGCGATGTTTTCCTGGGAACCGAGCAGTTCGATGTGGCTCTTGCCGACGTTGGTGACGACACCGATGGTCGGTTCGCCGATGGCAGCCAGTTCGGCAATCTGCCCCAAGCCGCGCATGCCCATTTCTACGACGCAGGCTTCATGTTCCGGCGTCAGCTGCAAGAGCGTCTTGGGCAGGCCGATTTCGTTGTTGAAATTCTTTTCCGTCTGCAAAACTTTGTATTTTTCGCTGAGGACGGTGGCAATCATATTGCGCGTCGACGTCTTGCCGACCGAGCCGGTGACGGCTACGACGGGAATGGCAAAGCGGCGGCGGTGGAAGCGGGCCAGGTCCTGATAGGCCTTGAGGGTGTCGGCGACGACAAAGAGCGGCGCCGTCAGCCCTTCATATTCCGGGCGGACTTCCGATACGACGGCCCCAACAGCGCCGGCAGCCAGGGCCTGGCCGACGAAGTCATGGCCGTTAAAAGACGTCCCCCTGAAAGCAACGAACAGCGAACCCTTGGCAATGGCCCGCGTATCCGTGCAGACATCGCTGAAAGACACGGAGGCGGCCGGCTTCAGGAGCCGGGCGCCTGTGGCCTGGATTATTTCTTCACTCGTAAAAGAAGCCATTATTTATCTCCTCTGTGCAGTGCATGGACGGCATTGCGAGCTTCTTCGCGGTCGTCGAAATGAATGGTCCCATCGTTGAGGATCTGATACGTTTCATGGCCCTTGCCGGCAATGACGATGATGTCATTGGTCTGAGCCAGTTCAACAGCGCGGTAGATAGCGTCGCGGCGGTTGACGATGACTTCATGATGCTGGCCCGGTTTCAAGCCTTCTTTGACGCCGGCTTCGACTTCAGACACGATGGTTTCCGGATTTTCCGAACGGGGATTATCGGACGTGACGATAGGGATATCGGCCAGTTCGGCGCCGATGCGGCCCATGATGGGGCGCTTGGTCTTATCGCGGTCACCGCCGCAGCCAAAGACAGCGATGATACGGTTCGGCTGCATGGCCCGCGCCGTTTCCAGGGCTTTCTGCAGGCTGTCTGGCGTATGGGAATAGTCGACGACGATGGCAAAGTCCTGACCGGCTTCGACGAGTTCAAAGCGGCCCGGTACGGAATGGAAGGTCTGGATAGCCTTGTCGATAGTGGCTTCATCGACGCCTTCGGCATGGGCTGCGCCGATAGCGGCCAGCGTATTGTAGACGTTGAACAGGCCCGTGATATTCATGTTGAGATGGACATTGACGAAGGGGCCGACGACGTCGAAGGAAGATTTCTTCAATTCGACTTTCAAGTTGGACCCTTTGAGGTCGGCATCCTTTTCGACACCGTATGTCAGGACCTTGCAGTGGCAGGCCTTGAGGATATCCTGGGACCAGGGATCGTCGATATTGACGACGGCCGTCTTGTTTTCCTTGACGTGATCGGCAGCGGTCAGGCTCTGGAAGAGCTTGGCCTTGGCGGCGACGTAATTTTCCATGGTCTTGTGGAAATCGAGGTGGTCCTGGGTCAGGTTGGTGAAGACAGCCGTATCGTATTCGATACCGGCGACGCGGTTCAGTTCCAAGGCATGGCTGGAAACTTCCATGACGACATGGGTCATGCCTTTTTCATGCATCAGGGCCAGGAAGTGCTGGAGTTCGACGACATCCGGCGTCGTGTTATGAATCGGCAGTTCTTCATCGTCGATGAGGGCATGGATCGTACCGATGACACCGACATGATAGCCGGCAGCCCGCAGGATATGGGCGATGATATGGGTCGTCGTCGTCTTGCCGTTGGTGCCGGTGACGCCGATCATGCGCATCTTCTTGCCCGGATAGTCATAAAAGAACGGAACCATATCTTCCAGGGCATGATGGATGTCCGGAACCTGGATCTGGACAGTGCTCTTGGGCAAATCCAGATGTTTCGTCGTCAAGACAGCGACGGCCCCCTTTTCAACAGCCTGGGCTGCAAAGGCGGCGCCATCGACATGGACACCGGAAATGCAGACGAAGAGATAGCCCGCTTCAATCTGGCGTGAATCCGATGAAATACCGGTAATCACCGTATCGGCACTGCCATTGAGATTATAAATGCCCTTGATCTGTTTACAAAGTTCTCCTACCGTTTTGGTCATAATAGGTCCTCCTTGATGATTCTTTTTGTATTCTCTATAAGCTAAACAACAATGAGGTCGTCGCACGAAGTGCGTCGACCTCTCGGTTTTAAGCAATTATCGACGTTTTCCCCTTGCGGCCTGGTCCGTCTGGTTCCCGTAAAGGATCCGTGACGGCGCTACCATGCCGAGTCGCTTCGTCGCGGCCGTATAAATTCGTTCCGGTGTTTCCAATTTGGAAATCTCGACGCGCAATGCATCGTTTTCACGCTGTAACTGCTGCGTCTCACGCTTCACCTCCATGAGTTCGCCGCTCTGCCGATACGCCCAGGACGTCAGCAGATTGGATACGATCACGATGGCCGCAATCATTCCAATTGGCAGCAGGACGTATGCCGCCCCCCGCCGGATTGCGTTTACGGCAGCTGTCCGCCATAAGGGTATGCTCTTGTCACCATGTATGTCTCCGGCCTTCCGCACCAGCATACGCAACACATCCATTTCCATAATCATAGCCTGGCCCCGTTATTTACGGATGCCGACGCGGAGCTTCGCGCTGCGGGCCCGCGGATTCACATCCAGTTCTTCCTGCGACGGCAGGATGGGCTGGCGCTTCACTTTCAAGATGGCCTGATGATGGCATGTACAAACCGGCATATCCGGAGGACAGATACAATCTGTCGCCAAGAGTTTCAACGTCTGTTTGGCAATGCGGTCTTCCAGGGAATGGAAGGTAATGACGCACAGCCGTCCGCCCGGCTTCAGATGCTGGGCAGCCTGTTCCAGGGAATCGTGGAGGATTCCCAGCTCATCGTTGACTTCGATGCGGATGGCCTGAAAAGTCCGCTTGGCCGGATGCGGACCGTCCTTACGGGCACCGGCAGGAATCGCTTTCTTGATGACCTGTACCAGTTCCTCTGTCCGTTCCAGCGGCTTTTCCCGCCGCGCCTCGACGATGAAAGCGGCAATGCGCTTGGCCCACCGTTCTTCACCGTAGGTCTTGATGATACGGTATAAATCGGCCTGGCTGTAGCCATTGACGATATCGTAAGCACTGCGCTTCTGTTCCCGGTCCATACGCATGTCCAGGGGCCCGTCCTGCATATAAGAAAAGCCCCGTTCCGGCGTATCGAGCTGATAACTGGAGACGCCGAGGTCGAACATGACGCCGTCCACGCGGTCTATCCCCAATTCATCGAGTACGTCTGGCAGATAGCGGAAATTCCGCTGTACCAGAAAGCGCCGGCAGACCGTATCTTTCAGCCGTTCCGTCGCCGCCGCAATGGCATCCTTGTCCTGGTCGAGTCCGATGAGCGTCGCCTTGGCCGACAAGCGTTCGGCCAGCGCCCGGGAATGACCGCCCCCGCCGAGTGTACAATCAACATAGATTCCGTCCGGGTCAGTGATCAAGTTATCTATGGTTTCTTTACGAAGCACACTGACGTGATGAAAATTCATAATTCCTCCTAAAAGTCCAAATCCAGGGAATCGTCGAGACTTTCTGCAATTTCTTCCATGACCGGTATGGTCTTGGCAGCATACGCTTCGTAGGCTTCTTTGCTCCAGATTTCGACTTTATCCCCTGTTCCCAGGACAGTCACATCCCTGACCAGCTTGGCATAGGCCCTCAATGTCGCCGGTATCAGGATGCGGCCTTGTTTATCGAATTCTACTTCGGCAGCACTGCCGAAGACAAAACGCTTGAAGGCGCGGACATTTTCCTTAGAAGCCCGGAGTTTCTTCAAACTGCCGGCCAAGCGCATCCACGCCTCCATCGTGTAGACAGAAAGGCAGCCTTCCAAACCGCGGGTAACGACGAACTTTGGCCCTAGTTCGTCCCGAAATTTGACAGGCAAAATAACGCGGCCTTTGGCGTCAATGGTATGCTCGTATTCACCCATGAACATAAGGCCGCCACTCCTTTCACTTTTCACCACATTTTACCACATTTCCACACGCCGTGACAACACAATGGTAAAAAAAAGAAGTTTTGCCTGAAAGTTTCTTCTTTCAGGCAAAACTTCTTGATGAAATAAACCGTCATGCGACAGTCCCCGGCGGCCCCTACGGCAAGTCGACGACGATGGGCTCGGTCCGCAATTTCCGGAAATCGCAGCGGCGGATGAGTTCGTCCCGGCTGTAGCAGCGCCGTTCCGACACCAGGCCGCCGGCATAGGCCAGCCGCGACAAGATATCGTCCGCCGTCATGCCCCGTTGCCGCAGGGAGCGGATGGTGATGCCGTGCTGGCGCTTGGACAGGCGGTTCCCGTCCTTATCGACGAGCATGGGTACATGGGTGTATGCTGGCGGCGTATACCCCAGGGTCTCCATGAGCCATATCTGCTGGGCTGTCGACGACAACAGGTCTTCGCCGCGCAGGACATGGGTGATAGCCATAGCGCCGTCATCGACGGAAACGGCCAGCTGATAGGCGTACATGTCATCAGCCCGGCGGACGACGAAGTCGCCGCAGCAGCGCCGCAGGTCCTGGTGATAGGTCCCGTAGACGCCGTCCGTAAAAGAAACCGTCCGTTCCGGCACATGGACCCGCCACGACGGCTTCTTGGTCATCTGCTGCCGCTGGGCTTCGCTCAGGCCATAACAATGGCCATCGTAGACGGTATGCTCGCCGGCATGGGGAGCGCCGACAGCCTGCAGGCGGGCGCGGCTGCAATAACAGGGATACAGGAGGCCGGCGTTACGGAGCTGCTCTAAAGCCGCATCATAACGGTCGTAGCGTTCCTGCTGGATGTACGGCCCATAAGGGCCGCCTATGTCAGGCCCTTCATCCCAGTCCAGGCCCAGCCAGTGCAGGTCTTCCATGAGGGCCTGGGTAAAGACAGGTTTCGACCGCTGTTCGTCAATATCTTCGATACGCAGGACCAGCGTCCCGCCGGCCTGGCGCACTTGCAGCCAGGCCAGCAGGGCAGACCAGACATTGCCTAAGTGGATATAGCCTGTCGGGCTCGGCGCAAAACGTCCTCTCATGGCACTCACAGCCTAATCGGGCAGCGAAACGAGGTCAGTAAACAAATCCTTCGCTTCGCGGATCTTGGCTTCACTGCCCATGACGCAGACGTTGTCATCGGCCATGACAGCACGGATACGAGGTGCCAGGGCCCGGATATCGGCAGCCGTCGTCGCCAGGAGCTGATCCCGGCGCTGCTGGGCGATGGCTTCTGTCGTTCCCGTAAAGTAACGGGTCATGGCCTTGGCCCCGCGCAAAGACGGCGTCAGAGGCACATCGATGCGGCTCAGTGTCCCGATGACGTATTTTGTCATTTCCCGGTCCGATACGTCAAAAGATTCCAGATAATCGGCCAGGGCGTCATAGGCTTCGACACTGGAGCGGAGGTTGGGGTCCCGGTACGAGCAGAATACCATGTCGCCATTGTCATAGAAGCGGGTAAAGGCGCCGTAAGCCCCACCCTGGACGCGGATCTTCGTCCACAAATAGCCGTACTGGAGAATCGTATCCAGGACCATGAGCGAACCATGGTAATCGTAACCATGGCTGCGGAAGTTGCCGCCTTTGGCGACGTACTGGACGGTCCCACTGGTCATGATGCCTTCGTTTTTACGGGACAGGCCGAAATCGCACAAACCCTGGGGCTTTTCCCCCTGCGGCAGGGCCGTGATCCACGCCGGTACGACGGCTTTGGCAGTCTGCCAGTCTTCCCGGCTGGCCGTCACTTCCAGGGTCAGGGCCGAGCGGGTAAAGATTTTTTTCATGACAGCTGCCAGTTTAGCACCGATTTCATCGGCATCGGTACGGATACGGCGGGCTACGTCCGTAATGAAGCGGTAATACGACAGTTCCCCGGCATCGCAGAAGGCTTCAACCGGCGAAACGTAAGACAAGACGCGGTGCATGACAATCGTATGGCCCCGGCGGAAAGCGTCCATATCCCAGCCGGCCTTGGTTTCTTCGACGAGCTCAGCCAGGCGGTCTTTATTGGTGAAGACCGTATGCAGGGAGATTTCCTTCAATAAATCGACGAGCTTATCCAGGTTTTGTGTCAGGCCTTTGGCCTTGAAGCGGAAGACCGGCATGTAATCCTTGTTGTCCGTCCGGTTCGAAAAGGCCGACACACTATAGTCGATGCCGCCGGTATACAAGTCGATGAGCGAGGCAATTTCCCCATACGTGTGGTCTGTCGTATCCATGTCGCCGATGAGGTCGCTCAACAGGTAGACATAAGAGATTTCTTCCTTCGTCAGGCCGTGGAGGTCGAAATAGGCATTGACATAAGTAATGCCATTCGTTTCATCCGGGACATAGCAGACCGTAACGCCATCCATCGCCTGCTGTTCCATGACGATCGTATCGACTTTCTTTTCCAGGTCATCCCGGGTCAGGGTCGGAATCGTTTCCAGGGCTTCCGGCGAATCCGGCGTGGCCTGCCGTTTCTGCAGGGCCTGGGAATCGGCCACGATGGCATCGATTTCTTCTTGAGAGAGCGACGCCTTGTAGGCAGCCAGCTTGTCAGCCAGTGCCTTGTCGTGCTGTTCCGTCAGGCCCGGTTCCGGGACTAGGGATACGAGGGCATAATAGGGATTGTCGAGGATGTATTTCTGGATGAGGCCTTCAAAATAGCCGTTGTCGATACCGCGGCGCAAGGTTTCCAGTGAGCCTTCATAAGACAAGGCAGCCAGCGGATCCATGTCGTAGAGCCAGGTATCCATGCAGCTGATGCCGTAGATGAGGCCCTTCGGGCGGCCGACGAAATCGGCTTCGCGCAGGGCGAATTCCGTCCGGTTGAGGGCTCCGGTGAGCAGCGTCTTATCCAGGCCGTCGCGGACCATGCCGCTGAGGACCTTGCGGACGATAGGCATGATTTTATCCTGTTTGTCCGGATCCGAGCCGTTGACAGAAATCCCCCACAAAGGCTGTAAGATACCATCCTGGAAGTCGCCGGAAATATCCTTGCCCAGGCCAGCGTCGACCAGGGCTTTTTTCAGCGGTGCTGCCAGCGACTGCAAGAGGACATAGGTCAGGACTTTAAAGGCCATGGCCACCGTCGGGTCCAGGGCATCGTCGATGACGTAGGTCAGGCTGTGCAGGGTCTTGTGGTCCGTCTTTTCGCCCGTCGCAATACCATAGGGATAGGTCTTGACCTGACTGCCCGGGCAAGCCTGGCGGCCGATGGCCGAATCAATCTTTTCGACATGGAACTGGCTCAGGTATTCCCCATCGATGAAGGCCAGGGTCTGGTCGATATCCATATCGCCGTAGAGGAAAAGGTAACTGTTCGACGGATGATAATACTTGGCATGGAAAGCGGCAAAGGCTTCCTGGGTCAAGTCGGGAATATCATCGGGATTGCCGCCCGATTCGACGCCATACGTCGTATCCGGGAAAAGCGCATCCATGACGTGCCGTTCCATCTGCGAGTCCGGCGAGGAAAAAACGCCTTTCATTTCGTTATAAACGACACCGCGATAGGTCAGCTCGCCATCAGCCGAATCGAGATGGTAATGCCAGCCTTCCTGCATGAGGACTTGTTTGTCTTTGATCATATTCGGGAAGAAGACAGCGTCGAGATAGACGTCCATGAGATTCTTGAAGTCAGCCGCATTACGGCTGGCTACGGGATACATGGTCTTATCCGGAAAGGTCATGGCATTGAGGAACGTATTGAGTGACCCTTTCACCAGTTCGACGAAGGGTTCCTTGAGGGGGAACTTCCGGGAACCGCAGAGGGTCGAATGTTCGCAGATATGGGGTACGCCCGTGCTGTCCGACGGCGTCGTCCGGAAAGAAATAGAAAAGACCTTGTTGTCGTCGTCATTCTGGATGTATAACAATCTGGCACCGGACTGGATGTGGTGCAGCTCATAAGCCTGGCTGTGCAGTTCCGGCACGTAGCGGGACCGGTCGACGGCAAAGCCATGAATGGTTTGTTTTTCTTGTAACTTCATAAAAATGCTCCTTATATAATGTATATTATAGCTAGTATTATGCTTGCAAAAGCAATCGTTTCAAGTCGGCCACCGTAGCTGCCGTATAATCGGGCTGGAAGGCCTTTCTTTCTGCTTCGTCACCGTAGCCATAGGTGACATAGATGACGGGCAGGCCCAGTTCATGGGCGCCGATGACGTCGAAGCGGCGGTCACCGACCATGACGGCATCGCCAGGCTGCAGCGGCCCCAGGCCGGCCAGGATGCGCCGCATGACATCGGCTTTCGTATCGGTGCCGCCGACGGCCGGGCCGGCAATGGCCTCTACATAGGGAGCAATGCCGAATTTCCGGCAAATCGCCTCGGCGTGGACCTGGGGCTTGGATGTGGCGACAAAAGAGCGGATGCCGGCCTCCTGCATGGCCCTGAGCATAGGAACGATGCCATCGAAGGCCCGGTTCTCGAACTTGCCGACAGTGCTGTAGCGTTCCTGAAAATAGGCATAAGTCTGTCGCGCCTTTTCCGGCGAAAAGCCATAGACTTCTTCAAAGGTCGTCAACAACGGCGGCCCGACGATAGTATGCTGATCCAGACGGCCTTCCGTCGATTCGCCCATCTGTTCCAGGGCATAGGCCACGGATTTGATGATGCCTTCCTTGGAATCGGTCAAGGTACCGTCGAGATCGAATAAAACGTATTTATACATAATCTTCTCCTGTAAACTATACTTAATGTGTACCCTATCTATTTTAGCTTGCTTTTTCAATATTTGCAATCATTTGCCAAAGCAGAGACCGTGAAAATTTTCCCATTATTGACCTTTTTAGTGTACTTATGATATAATGAATCCATCTTAACAAAGAATTATTTCTTCTTATATTTATTCCGTAGAAAGGAAGTGTCCTGATGAAAAACGTCATCCGCCCCTCTTACGATTTATATATCAACGGCCGCTGGGTCCCGTCCAGCGACGGTTCTACTTTTAAAGCCATCAACCCGGCCAACGGCGAAGTCCTGTCAGTCTGTGCCGAAGCGACGCAAGACGATGTCAACACCGCTGTCCGCGCCGCCCAGGCTGCTTTCCCGGCCTGGAAAAAAGTATCGCCCATCAAACGTCAGGCCATCCTCCTGAAAATCGCCGACATCATCGAGAAGAACGCCGACACACTGGCCCTCATCGAAACCCTGGATAACGGCAAGCCCATCCGGGAAACGAAAGCGGTCGACATCCCGGCAGCTGCCGACCATTTCCGCTATTTCGCCGGCGTCCTCCGCAGTGAAGACGGCCGGGCATCGACGCTGGACGACCACACGCTGAGCCTGGTCATCCACGAACCGATCGGCGTCGTCGGCCAGATTATCCCCTGGAACTTCCCCTTCCTCATGGCCGCCTGGAAACTGGCACCGGCCCTGGCTGCCGGCTGTACGATTATCCTCAAGCCGTCGAGCACGACATCCCTCAGCGTCCTGGAACTGATGCACCTCCTGGAAGGCGTCCTGCCGGACGGCGTCGTCAACG
>CABMPA010000059.1 GCA_902388315.1 uncultured Megasphaera sp.
AGGCCGTCGAACATGGCAATGTCCTTCATGAGGGTCATCTTCTGGCTGTCCAGGCCGGCCTGTATCTTGTCGATCTGAGCCGCCAGCGTCGTATAGGACTGGGTCAGGGCTTCTCCTTTTTTGAACAGAGAACCGACGACGGGCAGACTGGCCAGAAAGCCCTTATCTTCATCATGTTCGTCTTCAAAGGCCCTGACTCGCTTGACCAGGTCGTTGAGCAGGTCACCGGCTGCGGCCGGGTCCGTACTCTTGACCGTCGACAAGACGCTGTCCGAAAAGGTGGCGATATTTTTCTGAGCGGCGCTACCGTACTGGACGATGGCGTTGGAATTGACCAGGTCGATGGCATCCTTGATGGTGTCGCCCTGCTGCCGTTCTTCCGGCGTCAGGCTTTCGACCTGGGCATTGAAATGAGCCACTTCGTGCTTTTCATCGACAGCCGGCAAGGCTTTCTGGCTTTCAACCTGCCGTTTTTCCAAGAGGTCATTCAAATTAATATCAGCCATAGTATCTACCTACTTTCTTTTTGTATTTAAGAACTGGTCGGCTAAGTCGATAATCGTCCCGACCAAGTCATCACTGCGTCGGGCCTGCGGTTCCGGCTGGGGCTGTTCCGTCCGGATGCCGTCGTCGGCCATGTTCTGCTTCATGACTTTCATTTCGGCATCGAGGTCCATGAGCTGGGCATTGAGGACCTTGGAGAACTGGTCTTCATAGGCTTCGTCGAATTTATCCAACAGCTGCTTGATGTCCCACTTCGCCTGCTGCACTTCCTGAGCTTCCAGGCCCGTCTTTTCCAGCTCTTCGTACTTGCGGACCAGGAGCAGGGCCCGGTCCTGGTAATAGTCGACGAAGCGCCGGGACAGGCTCATCCGTTCCGGATGCTGCTGCAGATAGGCCAGGAAATTTTTGGCAATGCCCTGCATCTTGCGCAGCTGCTTGCGCAATTCGTTATCCTCAATATGCTTCATCTCTTTTTCAATGGCATTGAAATCATCGACAGCCTTGCTGAAAAGCTCATCGTTCAATTTATCCAGTTCCTCGTTGCCGCTGGAAAAATCAAGTTCAGGCTTGAATTTCTTCTTGTTGCGGCGGTGAATCCAGTAGAGGATGAAGACGCCGAAGACGAGACTGAACGTCCCGGACAAATGGCCTGTAGCGAACCAGTTGTAACTGGGAACGGCAAAACAGATGATGGCGATGAGATATAGAAAAATGTTCACAATCGTCCCTCCTAGGTGAAGAATGTCTTTCTTTAATCATAGCATTTTTTACCCCATTTGTCGTGGACTGCAAGGCAAAAAAAGAGGCTGTCCCATGAAGACAGCCTCTTTTTTTGAGTATGGAGTTGGCAGTTTTTAGTTTGTAGTGAATGTTTAAAAATTTAAAACCGTCGTCTACAAACTGCAAACTCCGAACTACAAACTACGAAGTAATAGTGACTACGCATGATGACATAAGCCTTCATACGCCAGTTCCCTTTTCAGCTTGTTTTATTTTATACCGTTTAGTCCATTTCCAGCGGTTATGCAGCCAGAACCAGTCTTCCGGGTATTTGCGGATATGGGCTTCCAGGCGGTCGTTGAGTTCCTGTGTCGTTTCGTACATGATGCGGTTCTTTTCCTCTTTCGAGAGCTTGTGGTCCGCCGTGTACGGCTTGATGGGCGGCAGGACTTCGACGACGTGGTGATACGGCCGGTCTTCGTGTATAAAGGTCGATACGATGGGATAATTGGCCAGGCCTGCCATCTTGGCCGGACCGTCAGCCGTCAGGGTATCCATACCGAAGAGTTTGACCATGATACCGGCATAGCCCGGGTCCTGGTCCATGAGCAGGCCGATGTAGTGGCCGTCGCGGAGGAAGCGGACCATGTCGCGGATACCAGTCTTGTAGGTAACGTGCTGCTTCATCATGGCCCGGTACTCGTTGATGAAGGTATCGGCGCTCTTGCTGTTCTGTTCCTGGGCGACGGAAATGAGGGGATAGCCATTCATGGCCAGGACGGCTCCCAGGAGTTCCCAGTTGCCGGCATGGGAGGCCATGAAGATGGCCCCTTCGCCACTGGCTTTGAGTTCATCCAGGTATTCCTTGCCGTGCCAGGTAATCTTTTCATCGAGGATGTCTTGCGTATAGCGCGGATACGACAGGACTTCAATGATCATCGGCCCAAAACGGACCGTACTGGCCTTGGCGATGGCCATAGCCTTTGCCGGGTCATCGGTCAGCCCGCAGTCCAGGATCTGCTGCTGGGCCAGGACCTTGCGCTTCTTGGGGACGAAAGTCCAGAAAAAGGCACCTAAAAAGGTGCCCAGGGCCCGGCGACAGCCTTCGGGAATGTGGCAGATGATCCAGCTCAAACATTTCATAAAGGTGTACATAGGCAAATCCTCTTACTGTTGTTCTAATTTCTTTTCCAGCTCGGCGATTTTTTTCTGCAAAGCCTTGACGGTCTTAGCCATTTCCGGCAGGTGTTTCAGATAAATCTGAGTGCGGCTCCATTCCATATGGGGACGAGCCGGGAAACCAGCATAGGTCTGATTGCCCTTAATATTGCCCGTAATACCTGATTTGCCGGCAAAAATGGCATTGTCGCCGATGGTGATGTGGCCGGTACAGCCGGTCTGACCGGCAAAGATGACATGGTTACCGGCTTTGGTGCTGCCGGCGATGCCCGTCTGGGCGATGAGGAAGCAATCTTCGCCGATTTCGACGTTGTGGCCGAGATGGACGAGGTTGTCGATTTTCGTTCCCCTGCCGACTTTCGTCGACCCCAGCGTAGCATTATCGAGACACGTGCAGGCACCGATTTCGACGTCGTCGCCGATGGTGACGTTGCCGATCTGCGGAATCCGGGTATGCCTGCCCTTTTCCGTAGCAAAGCCGAAGCCTTCGCCGCCGATGACGGCATGAGCCCGGATGACGGCATGTTTGCCGAGGACGCAGTTTTCGTGAATGACGGCGCCGGGATAGATGACCGAGCCTTCACCGATCTTGACGTTGTCCCCTAAGAATACATAGGGGTAAATCGTCGAGCCCTTGCCGATTTCGACGTTCTTGCCAATGACCGCATAAGGCATGATAGCGGCGTCCTCACCGATAACAGCCGTGCTATCAATGATAGCTGTCGGATGGATGCCCGATGTGACCGACTGGCGGGGGTGAAACAGCACGAGGAGCTGGGAAAAAGCCAGGCGGGGATTTTCTACGACGACGAGCGTATTATCTCCGGCAGGAACTTCTTTTTCGACAATGACGGCACCGGCATGGACCTGCGGCAAATATTCCGTATACGGATCGACGGCAAAGGTAATGTCCTGCGGACCGGCTTCGGCCAGGCCCTTCACGTCTTCAATGACGGCGTCACCTTTGCCGATGACCGTACCGCCTAGCAATACTGCTAATTCCTGTACTGTTTTCTTCACGATATACAACCCCTTTTTTTACTGCAATTTGGCAATTAAATCGTCGGTCACGTCGATGCCGCCGGAAGGAACGGCTTCTTTGACGACGATGATGCCGACATTTTTATCCTTGGCGATGTCGCCTAACTTGCTCTGGATGTCCGACATGAACTGACGCTGCATGCTGGCACCGAAAATATTGAGCTCCTGCTGGGCCTGCTGCTGTTTCTTCTGGAAATCTTCAGCCGACATGGACTGCTTTGCATCTTGCAATTCCTTTTCGATGGATTTCTGTTTATCTTCGGTCTTCTGTTTATACTGCTGGACCAGGGGCGCTTCTTTCTGTACGCGCGCCATGTCGACGACGCCTACATTATCTTTTCCGCCACAGCCGGCGAGCATACCCGTCAGGGCCAGCATTGCGGCGACGATTCCTAAGCGCTTCCAAACTTTTTTCATTGCTAAAAGCCTCCTGTTATGCCAACTTGGCAATAATATCATCTGTAACATCCGTAGCCGTGCCGACGCCTTCGTAGTTGGCGAAGATCATCTCGAAGCCCTGTTCCTGGGCGACATCGGCGGCTTTATCGCGGATATCTGCCATGATGGCGTCTTTCACATCTTTCATTTCTTTTTCTTTTGCATCGAGTTTATCTTTCCATTCCTTGTTCCACACAGCCGGTTCCGGCCGGTCCTGCAAGACGCCCAGCTGCTGCTGGAAGACCTGCTGGCTGTCAGCCTTGCGCCCTTCCAGGTCTTTCTTGACCTGCCGGGCGTAGTCATCGAGCTCTTTCTTGGCCTGGGCCTTATCCGCTGCCATGAGGGCCGCGATTTCATCGGCCGTCCGGTTAGTCACCTGGACGTCGGCCTGACTGCCTTTGAGCAAGGTTTGGAGCTGTTCCTCCGTCGCTGCCCGTTCTTCTTTGGACAGCGACAGGGTCTTCAGCTTCAACTGGAGATTGACGATTTTCAACGTGTCGGCCTGGGAAATGACAGGTGTCGTCTTCTTCTTTTCCTGGACGAGTGAATCGTACCGCTGTTTCAGCCGATTATTGAGCTCGTTCTCTTTGAGGGCGACTTTGGCCTGCAATTCCTGGTCGAGGGCTGCCGTACCTGCGGCGTCGGCAGCGGCAAAATTCTGGACCGACGTCCCTTCGGCAGCAGCCTTCTGGGAATAGTTCCACTGTTCAAACTGATATTGGGCAACCATAGCATTGTATTCCAATTCCAAATGGTGATACTCGCTATAGCGCGGGTGGCTCATGACGACGTGTTCCAGGTCTGCATAGGCATAGACCGGCGTCGCGGCTGTCGAAGCGGCCGGCTGGCTGCGGTGGCTGAAGAACCACCAGCCGGCGAGGAGACAGACCATGAGGACCGCGGCACCGGCTGCCGCATATATCCGTTTCATAAAAACTCCTTACTGATTACTGCTGCTGGAGCTGTCCGAACTGCTGGAACTGTTAGCGCTGCTGTCAGAGCTGCTGGATCCGGAGTTCTTGTTCAGTTCTTTAGCGACCTGGTCGGTAATATCCGTACCGCCATAGAGGACGACGCTCTTGTCGACGACGAGGCTCAGGCCCTTAGTCTTAGCGACATCGCTGACGGCGTTATCGACTTTATCTTTGATGCCTTTGAAGATTTCCTGGCGTTTCGTGGCCAGTTCGCCCTGCATCTTCTGGAAGAGCTGCTGTTTCTGCTGGTCGTCCATGCCGGCCGACTGCTGTTCAAACTGTTTCTGCATATCTTCGCCAGCCTGCTGGAGCTGTTTCTGTGCTGCAACGGCGTCCTGATTATCCGGCGTGATGATCTTGCTCGTATCGACGACACCGATATTGCTCGACGGAGCCGCATTGACAGGGTTCCCCGTCTGCATGATAGCCAGGCCGGCGACACTGAAGACGAAGATAGCTGCGATGACAGCCGAAAAAATCTTGATATTGCGTTTCTTACCCATTTCAGACATCATAATAAAACTTCTCCTTTGTATTACAAATAACCGATAATCCGGAGCCAAGCATCATGGTCGGACACGATATATTCCAAACCGACATAATCATCGACGCGATAGTGAAGGCCCACTTCGGAATCGTCATGCGTCAGGTCCCGGTCGTAGCGCAAGGTCCACCGCCCGCCTAAGGGCTGGCGCAGCCACAGGTGCTGGCTGTCGTCGAGGCTCTCGAACTGGTATCCCGCCTGTGTTCCGCCGGCAAAGCGGTAAAAGTAGCCGGGAATGAAATTCCAATCCAGCGAAGACGGCATGAACTTGACGGCGCCGTAGACTTCGTGGTGGCTGCCGATCTTGCGGCCCAAATGAGCCATGAGGACCGTGTCTTCGTCGCTGCTGTGGTCACGGCCGGCGTCGATATAGGCGCCGCCGCGGATGTCATAAAAAGCCGTCTGTGACGTAAGATCTATCGTCGTATCTTCACCGAGAGACAAGGACGGCGTCACGTGGAGGCCGTAATTCTTGACGACCCATTGGCGCTGGACATCTTCCTGCAAGGCTGCAGCGATGTCGCGCTCATGGCGCCGGACGAAGGCGACAGGCAGGCCATCCAGGCCGGCATAATCCCGTTCCAGATGGTTACGGGCGCTGAGAAAGATGACCTTGGGCACATCATCGCCTTTGATGGCGACGCGGACGTTGCGCACGACAGGCAGCTTAGGCAGCATATAGACCGTGACCTCCGTTTCCGGCCCGCCGTGGATGACGATATGCGGATAAAATTCCGGCACCCGTTCTTCCAGTTCATTCTCCAGGACCGATTTGACGGCACCGTTGGCCCAGTCCAGAGCATCGACGGGCAGTCCCGTGAGCAGGCTCACAGCCATGTCCCCGGCGTGTTCCAGGTCCTTGGCGACCAGGGCCTGGCCCATAGCCGGCAAGGCGCCGTAGTCGACGGCGAAGCGGACCTTGCGGATCGTATCGCCCCAGGGGCGGATGCGTACATCCAGGTCGGTCCGGCTGCCGGGATGGATGGCAATGGATTCCACCGTGTAGCCTATGAGGACGCGATTGATGATATCGTTGACGGTTCGCTCGTATGCCTCATGACGGCTGGCGATTTCATCGCTGTCGTGATTGAGGAATACGTGGTTCCCTACAGTTTGGATGCTGGCAGCAATGCGTTTTTCTACTAATGGCGGAATCGCCTCCTCTACGGAGGCGACATGGACCGTCACTTGTTCTACCGATGCTGCTATAGCACTACTAAGACTAGCACAGACGGCAAAGACAGTCAATAAACAAGTGCGGATTTTCATTCATCCACGACCTTTCATTGCCTTAGAACTTACCGCCAAAGCTGAAGTGGAACTTACCGCCATCCTGGCCTACGGCATAATCCAGGCGGATCGGACCGATAGGTGTCGTAATGCGGAAGCCCAAACCTCCCGAATAATGGAGTTTGTTATTTTCATGGTACCAGGGGATATTTTCTACACCGCCCCAGGCATTGCCCAGGTCGGTAAAGACGACGCCCTGGATCTTCTTGGCAATCGGATAGCGATATTCGACAGTCGCTTCATACATCTTGTTGCCGCGGAATTCATCGTCTTCATAGCCGCGCAGGTTATCGGCGCCGCCGAGGGTAAAGAGGTCATTGTACGGCATATCGCCGGTTGCGATACCGCCCATGAGGCGAACAGCGATGACGTGAGCCCGGCCGACTTTGTAGTACAGGCGGTTTTCGGCGACGAACTTGAAGTAATCGAAGTCGCCGCCCATGCCGTGGCCAGCCCAGGTGCCCGTGAAGGACAGGCGCTTGCCTTTCGTCGGATCGTAGACGTTGTCGCGGTTATCGAAAACGTGGGACCAGGTCATGCTGTTGGTGCGTCCGAAGTTGTTATCCAAGTAGTTCCGATATTTCGAAGGCAGGGACGGATCATTCTGCCATTCCCGGTAATTATAGCCGCTATCGTAATCGGTATATTTCGTCCGCTTCGTTTCCAAGGTGACGTAGTCGCTGACGTATTCGCTGCGGACACGGCCATAGGTGACGTTGAAGCCATTGGTCCGGCGGTCATATTCAGCAACGGAATTGCCCTTTTCATCATAATCGTCGTATTCCGATTCGCGGTCGAAGATGCTGAAGCCGATGGAGTCGCCGGCATCGTTGAGGTACGGATGGGTATACGAGAAGATGTAGTTCTTGTTGCTATCCGTGTTGCCGCCGAATTCCCAGCTGATATTGGCCTTGTCGCCCGTACCGCGCAGGTTCGTTTCAGCCAGGCCGAGGATGCCGACGAGGCCGTCCGAATCGGAGTAACCGGCACCGATAGTGACCGACCCGGTCTTCTGTTCGGTAACGTCGATTTCGACGATGACGTCTTTCGGATTGCGCTGCCCCGGCAGGAGGCGGACGTTGACGTCTTCAAAATAGCCCGTGTTGTAAACACGCTGGATACTGCGGCTGGCTGCGTTCTTATTGAAGATATCGCCCTTCTTCATGCGCAGTTCACGCATGATGACCTTATTCTTGGTCTTGGTATTGCCGCGAAGATTGATATTTTCGATGCGCGGTTCCGAAATAGCGATGTGCAAAATGCCTTCGTCGTCGAGGCGGACATCGGATACGCGGCTCATCATATAGCCGGCATTGGCAAAGGCCGTATTGATATTGGCTACGTCATGGCTGACAACAGCCGTATTGAGCGTCGTCCCCGGCGTCGTAGCGACGAGTTTCATCAAATCATCCGTGCTGATCGACTCGTTGCCGACGATATCGACTTTCTTGACGACAGGATTCATCTGGACCGTATAATTCAAAGCGACGCCTTCCGGCACAGTCGTAAAGGCCGGCTTGACCGTCGAGAACAGGCCCGTCGCCCCGATGACATTGAGGTCGTGGCGGATGTAATCCATATTGATGGCGTCGCCGACGCGCATAGCCAGCTGCGGCAGGATTTTCTGTTCAATCTGGGCTTCCGGAACAGGCCCAACCGTAACGGCTGTAGCCACTTTGTCGACATAGGGCTTCAAATCGGCATCGCTGACGGCTTCGCCATAGGGCAGGGATACATCCTGGCCCGGCTGGATCGTTGCCATGGGATAACCGGGAACGGACGTGTCGAACTGCATATCGCTGGTACCGCTCATGTAGCTGACTTTATCGCCTGTAATCTGCGGTGTCGTATCGACCGGAGCCGGATTGAGGATTTCATTTTCCTTGTGGACGGCTTCTGCCGTTTCCTGCTGAACCGCAGCCGGGCTCTTGCCGGCCGCAATAGCTGCCAGCTCTTCTGCCGTTTCATAACCGGTCAGGCCCGATTTAGCCGCTTTCATGGCATCGGCTGTTGTCTCATCGCCAGGAGAAGTAACGACTGTATTGACAGCCGTTTTCTGGTCATCTGCCGGAGCAGCTGCCGAGCCAGACGTAACAGCCTGGCTGCCTGACGACTCGTAACCGGTCGCCGCCGTCGTATCTTCAGCCCAAACAGGGCAGGTCATCATCGCACTGGTTACCATCAGGGCGAGAAGTTTCTTCTTCCGCATATTCATAAAAATCCTCCATTATCTATTTCGTCGTACTCGTACCGCGCAAAGTATGACGTGCTTCTTGTACCGTAGCTTGCACCTGGCGGTCCGACAAGACAGCCTTCGGTTCGGTCCGCACTGGCGCTGGTGGCTCCGGTGCGGTTACAGCCGTCGCGGCAGGCTGTACTGTGAGTTCGTCCCTAACAGGGGCGGCAGGAGTGGCTGATTCCGCCGTTAGTGCTGGCGGTGCTGGTGTTTCCCGGACAGGAGTCATCCTCTCAGCGGCCGGGGCTGTCCCCGCTTCAGACGCTGTTTCGTCTGCCGGAAGCGGGACTGCTTCATTTCCGGCGGCCGCTTCCTGGACAACCAGTGGCCCGGCCGGCGGCCGTTCCGCCTGCCTTGGCAGCTGGAAAACATACCATCCTCCCATTGCCAGGCAGAAGGCCGTGACCAGGGCACCGGTCCGCAGCCAGCCCTTGCTGACGGGATGGTGTTTGCGCAGATTCTTCATTTCCGCTTCGGCCAGCATCAGATTGAGTTCGCCCTTGATATCGGCTTCTTTGTCAAACGAAGCTTCGGCCTTTTCCAGCCAGGACCGGACAGCCCGGACCCGGTGAACCGTGTCGCGTTGGGAATGTTTCATACAGCCTTCTCCTTTCTGCCTAGACGAATACTCTTATAAAATCGGCAAAGGCCGTATGAATTTATACCGGCAAAAAGGCGCAAAAACATGCCATAATCTATATTTTACAGCATTTTTCGATTATTTTCACCTAAAAACGGGTCAATTTTAAGAAAATGTAAAAAAATTTTAGTGGCGGCTCTCATGGATGAACCGGCTGAGCATGCCGCGCACGCGGCGGATGCCCCGTTTCTGCAGGCGGTAGACGTAAGGCAGGCTGACGTCCAGGCTCTTGGCCAGGTGCTTCTGCTCCACGTCGTTCAGGTACACGCCTTCGACGACGGCCTGTTCCTTTTCGGGCAGCCTTTTCAAGACGTGGCCGACCTTTTCCAGCAACAGCTGGCGGCTCGTGGCTGCGACAGGGTCCTGGCGCTCATCGCAGAGTGTATCCTGCAATGTCACGCCCCGTTCATCCGGTTCGTCAAGGGATACGGCGCTGACGGCGCCTTCGCGCTTCAGATAGTCCAGGATGGCCCCGCGGATGCGGTGGACGGCAAAGAGCGGGAAGGCCACGCCACGGCGGTAATCATAGCGTTCCACGGCTTCGATGAGGCCCAGCGTCCCTTCCTGCAGGGCGTCGGACAGGATGTCGCGATGGATGTGCCAGCGCATGG
>CABMPA010000060.1 GCA_902388315.1 uncultured Megasphaera sp.
CGATGGAGAACAGGCTCGTTTCACAGAAGACGGCGATGAAGATGGGGATGCCCAGTTCCAGCTGGTGATGGATGTGATACCAGCTGATGGGCCGCAGGCGGCTCCAGAGATGATAGGACCGGAACGGTTCCATCCATTGCAGGACGGCTGCGAAGAGCAGGAAGGACAGCCACGACGCGATGGTGATGGCATAGCCCGTGCCGATGCCGCCCATGGCCGGAATCGGGCCGGCGCCGAAGATGATCAGGCGGAAGAGAATGATCGTCAGGACCAGATTGGTCACTAAGATGGCCATGGAAACGTGGGTCTTGCCGTGGGCGTCGACGACATAGCGTATCGTCGCCTGCAGGCAGATGGGGATGAGCCCCAGGGCCAGGGCCTTGAGATATTCCCAGGCGATATAGTGGACCGGCGCGTCGAGGCCCATGAAGTCCAGGAAGGGCGGCATGAGGACGGCGCCGGCCAGGAAAATGACGGCCGTAAAACCCAGGCTCAGATAGAGGCTCTGCATGATGTACAGCGGGATTTCCTCCGTCTTCTGAGCGCCCCGGAGCTGGGCGATGATCGGCGAGATGCCGAAAAAGATGCCGCACAGGCCGGCAAAGACGGGATACCAGATATTGACGGCCACGGCAACACCGGCCAAGTCAATCGTCCCGGCCTGACCGCTGAAGATAGAACTGAAGACGGCCGTACCGACCTGGGCCATCTGAGTCAGGAGCAGGGGGAAGAACAGGGCCAGAAAATGGCGGAGTTGGAACCAATGGGGGAACATGATATCCTCCTTGTATGAAAAAAGGGACTGCTGCACGAAGGTTTCTGCCATCATGCACGGTCCCTTTTTCTTAAAAGTTTTTCGTTCGTAGTTCATCGTTCATCGTGATGGCCTGATATTTTTTATACCATACGACAAACGACGAACGACCTACGACCAACGCTAAAAGGAGCTGTCTTATTACGACAGCTCCTTTTGCAGATAAACTTATTTACCCATAGCATTGACTTTGGAAGCCAAACGGGATTTTTTACGAGCTGCAGTGTTTTTATGGAGAACGCCTTTCTGTGCGGCGCTGTCGATTACGCTGCTAGCTTTATCGAATGCTTTTTTAACAGCTTCAGCGTCACCAGCGGCGATAGCTTCGGTCGTACGGCGGATAGCAGTATGAACAGAAGATTTAACCTGAGAGTTAGCTGCGTGGCGAGCTGCGTCTTTTTCCATCGTTTTGATATTGGATTTAATCTGCGGCAATGGATTCACCTCCCTAATTTACAAGAACACTAGAAGAAATTTTACCATATGGCGCAGAAAAAAGCAATACTTTTTTTACAAGACATGCGATTAAGCTTTGCCTTCCGAGCCGAGGACGCATTTGATCTTGTGAGCGACGATGTCATGGACGAACTGACGGCCGTCGGCGAGGTACTGGCGCGGGTCGAAATGGTCCGGATGCTGTGCCATGTGCTGACGGATGCCGGCAGTCAGGCCGAGACGGAGGTCGGAGTCGATGTTGATCTTGCAGACGGCCATGGAAGCGGCTTTGCGGAGCTGGTCTTCCGGGATGCCGATAGCGTCAGCCAGGTTGCCGCCGTTTTCGTTGATGATCTTGACATATTCCGGTACGACCGAAGAAGCGCCGTGGAGGACGATGGGGAAGCCCGGCAGGCGTTTGGAAACTTCTTCGAGGATGTCGAAGCGGAGTGTCGGCGGTACGAGGACGCCGTCCGCGTTGCGCGTGCACTGTTCCGGTGTGAATTTGAAAGCGCCGTGGCTGGTGCCGATAGCGATAGCCAGGGAGTCGACGCCCGTGCGGGATACGAATTCTTCGACTTCTTCCGGACGCGTGTAGTGAGCTTCGTGGGCAGCGACTTTGACATCGTCTTCGATGCCTGCCAGCTGGCCGAGTTCGCCTTCGACGACAACGCCATGAGCGTGTGCGTATTCAACGACTTTCTTCGTGAGGGCAATATTGTCTTCGAAAGAATGTTTCGAGCCGTCAATCATGACGGAAGTGAAACCGCCGTCGATGCAGTCTTTGCAGGTTTCAAAGTCAGCGCCGTGGTCGAGGTGAAGGGCGATGGGGAGATCATGATCTTCCAAAGCGGCTTCTACGAGATGTTTCAAATACGGCGGTTTAGCGTATTTGCGGGCACCAGCCGAAGCCTGAAGGATGATCGGAGAGTTCAATTCAGCAGCAGCCTGGGTAACGCCCTGGACGATTTCCATGTTGTTGATGTTGAATGCACCGATAGCATAGTGGCCTTCATAGGCTTTTTTAAACATTTCTGTAGTTCCAATTAATGGCATGTTTACATTCCTCCTACATAATACGTAAAGATGTTTAATATATATAATTCCAGCCGGCCCGGCGGACGAGGGCGTCCATATCTTCAGGCAGCCGGGAATTAACGGTGATGAGGCGATGGCTCATGGGATGGGTGAACTGGATACAGTAGGCGTGCAGGGCCTGGCGGCCGATGAAGCGGCGCGAACCGCCGTAGAGGTCGTCGCCAGCCAAGGGATAGCCCAGGTAGCTGCTGTGGACCCGGATCTGATGAGTGCGGCCCGTGTGCAGGACGACCTGGAGCAGGCTGTAGTCGTCACCGGCAGCCAGGCAGGTGAAATCGGACCAGGCCGGCTTGCCGTCGAGGCGGACACAGCGGGTGATGATGCTATCGGGACATCTTCCGATGGGGGCATGTACAGTTGTGACCCGCGACGGGTATCGTCCCTCACAGATGGCTAAGTATAAACGCTTATAGCCGAGGTCCTGTTTATCGAAAGCATACTGAATCTGCGGTTCTTTGGCGACCATACAGAGGCCGGACGTATTCTTGTCCAGGCGGTGCATGGGGTGATAGGAACAAGACTGCCCTGTCTGTTGGTAATGATAGGCGACGGCGTTGGCCAGCGTCCCGTCCCGGACGGCCGATGTGGGATGCATCAGGATACCCGCAGGCTTGTCGATGACCATGAGATAGTCGTCTTCGTAGACGATGCCAATGGGTATATCCTCTGGCGGAAAAGGATTCTTTTCCGGAAGGGTGACGTTGATTTCATCCCCTTCATGAACGAAGTCGCGCGTCGATGCGGCCTGTCCATTGATGGTACAGATGCCGTTGTGTTTGATACGGCGCCGCAGCGTCGAGGAGACGCCGAAATGTTTCAAGGCGCCGCCTAAGGATGTAGGCCGGGTAATCGCCCCGACTGTAAAATGAATCATTTGCATTTCCCCTATATTGGCTTTGTCTACATCTATTATACAAAATGAAAATAAATAAATCCATACATTTCGCAAAATCATGTGGGCTATATTTTAGCCCGCAAGGGCCTGGGAGTGCGGCTATCCAGAAAAAATCATCTCCTGGAAAAGGAAACTTGACGCTCCGCGTCGAAATAGTATATCATAGGAATGTTATGTATCCATTTTTTATGATTTGCCATAAAAGAGTGTTTCCTAAAGAAGGAATTTCACAGGTGGATAGAGAATAATATATACGTCAGCGTTATTGAAATGAAACAGGTGATATGAGTGAAACGGTTTTCCAGCGAATTTATCGAACAGGTCCGCCAGGCCAATGACATTGTCAGCGTCATTTCCGATTACGTGTCGCTGCAACGGCGGGGCCGGAACTTTTGGGCCTGCTGCCCTTTCCATAATGAAAAGACCGCCTCCTTCAGCGTCGCTGCCGACAAAGGTTTCTTTTATTGCTTCGGCTGCCATGCTCATGGGGATGTCTTCCAGTTCATTATGAAAAAAGAAAACCTTTCCTTTTCTGATGCTGTCGAACGGCTGGCCGAACGGGCGCACATCGCCCTGCCTGTCGTCGAACGGTCGGCTGAAGAAATCGCCCGCGATAAACAGCGGGACCGCTTGTATCAGATTAACGAAATGGCGGGCAACTTTTTCCACAACTGCCTGACCCAAACCCATTACGGGCAGCCCGGACTGGCCTATTTCCACAAACGCCACGTATCGGATGATACCATTGAGGCCTTTAAGCTGGGTTTTGCACCGGAAAGTTGGGATAAACTGACGACGGCTTTTATGAAAAAAGGCGTCACTGGCAGGGAATTAGTCCTCCTGGGGCTGGCCAAAGAAAAGAACGGCCACTTTTACGACGCCTTCCGCGGGCGGGTCATGTTCCCCATCCGCGATGGCCGCAGCCGCATCGTCGGCTTCGGTGGCCGCGTTCTCGATGACAGCAGGCCGAAGTATCTCAATTCGCCGGAAACGCCGATCTTCAATAAACGGCGACTCCTCTTTGCCATGGACCTGGCCCATAAAGCGATTTATGAGCAGGGCAAAGCCATCCTGGTCGAAGGCTATATGGATGTCGTTTCCGCTCATAACCGGGGCATCCACAACGTCGTCGCTTCCCTGGGGACCTCTTTTACGCCGGAACAGGCGCGGCTCTTGCAGCGCCAGGCTAAAGAACTCGTCCTGGGATATGATATGGACGGCGCCGGCCGGCAGGCGACACGGCGGGCCATGGGAATCGTCCGCGGCCTGGGCATGCGCATCCGCGTCTTGTCCCTGCCTCAAGGAAAGGACCCTGATGAATACATCAATGCTGCCGGGCCGGATAAATTCCGCCAGGCCGTCGATGAAGCGCCGAATGTGCTCGATTATATGCTCATGCGGGCGCTGCAGCAATTCGATGTGACGACACTGGAAGGGAAATCGGCCATTACGGCCATGGTCCTGCCCGTCGTCGCCGCCGTCGACAATCGGGTCCTGCTGGAAGCTTTCTTGAAAAAGCTGGCCGGCAAGCTGCAGATTGGAGAAAATGCCGTGCGCAGTGAGTTCAACAAATATGTCGCTGCCCATCCGGAAGCAGGCCAGCAGCAGGTCGTCATATCCCCGTCGGTATCCCAGGAAAATGCCGCAGCCCGCGGCAGCAGTACGATGGCCGTAGCTGAAGAAAATATCCTGCGGTTCCTCCTGGAAAAGCCTGCGTCCTGCGAACGGGTCCACGCCAAAGTGTCAGCGGATCTCTTTTCCGATGAACGGCGGCGCCGCATTTATCAGCTCATTTTGGATACGTATGCACACCAAGGGATGTACACACCACATGACATCCAGCAAAAATTAACTCCTGAGGAGGCCGAAGAAGTAGCACGAATTATGGTTCTACAAGATGTCCCACTGGACGAAAATGTACTGATGGATTATGTCAAGCGCTTTCGCATGGCCGATTTACAAAAGCAGTACCTGGCGCACAGCCGCCTGGCTGCCACTTATAGCCGGACTGGCGATGCAAGGCTGGCCGAAGAGCTTGCAGCATGTAAGAAGATTAACGATGAAATGAAACAATGGTCTTGAGGAGCAGAAAGGAGCCTGTACACCATGGTGAATAAAACGACAGACGATACGAATGTAACGAAGAAAACGACGAAAAAAACAACGCGCCGTAAGACGTCCAAGAAAAAGGATGCAGCCGTAAAGAAACCGTTGAGTGAAAAAGAACGCCAGGCCCTGGCCCTGCAGCACATCAAGCAGCTCTTGCAAATGGGGCAGAAGAAAGGCAGCCTGACCTATACAGAAATCATGAACCTCATGGAAGAAGACGAACTGACGCCGGACCAGATCGATAAGATGTACGAAGTCTTTGCCGACAAGGGCATCGACATCATCGGCGAAGACGATTCCATGGCGGAACATGACGATATAGATGATGAAGATGCAGAAAAAGTACCGGATCTGCACAATGTCGACCTCAGCGTACCGGAAGGCATCAACATCGATGACCCGGTCCGCATGTATTTGAAAGAAATCGGCCGCGTCCCCCTCTTGTCGGCAACGGAAGAAATTACCCTGGCCAAGGCCATCGAAAAGGGCAATGCTCCCGATGCAACAGAAGAAGATATCAAAGCCGGCACGATTGCCAAAAAGAAACTGACCGATGCCAACCTGCGCCTCGTCGTCAGTATCGCCAAGCGCTATGTCGGCCGGGGCATGTTGTTCCTGGACCTCATCCAGGAAGGGAACCTGGGCTTGTTGAAAGCCGTCGACAAGTTCGACTACAGCAAAGGCTATAAATTCAGTACCTATGCGACGTGGTGGATCCGCCAGGCCATTACCCGTGCCATTGCCGACCAGGCACGGACCATCCGCATCCCCGTCCACATGGTCGAAACCATCAATAAGCTGATCCGCATTTCCCGCCAGCTCCTGCAGGACAAAGGCCGGGAACCGTTGCCGGAAGAAATCGCCGAAAAGATGGACATCCCCGTCGAACGCGTCCGGGAAATCATGAAGATTGCCCAGGAACCGGTATCCCTGGAAACGCCAATCGGCGAAGAAGAAGATTCGCACCTCGGCGATTTCATCGAAGACTCGGAAGCCGTCGCACCGGATGACGCTGCGTCCTTCATCCTGCTGAAAGAACAGATCGAAGACGTCTTTTCCTGTCTGACCGACCGGGAACGCAAAGTCCTCTACCTGCGCTTCGGCCTCAAAGATGGGCGCCCGCGCACCCTGGAAGAAGTCGGCCAGCACTTCAACGTCACCCGTGAACGTATCCGCCAGATCGAAGGCAAGGCCCTGAGCAAACTGCGCAACTGGGGCAAACGGGAAAAAATCAAGGATTTCCTCTAAGCTGAAATCTGACCTTGACGCCATACGCCAATTCGCGTATAATAATTTGGTAAGGCCTTGCGCCTTATCCTTTGGGCCTATAGCTCAGTGGTAGAGCCACCGGCTCATAACCGGTTGGTCCTTGGTTCGAACCCAAGTGGGCCCACCATGAATGAAAAAGAGGCTGTCGCATGAAGACAGCCTCTTTTTGAATATTAAATTTGCAGTTTGTGGTTTTTAGTGAAGGTTTTTAAATGTAAGGCCCTTTTCTACAAACTACAAACTTTTTTTATATCAGAAGGGGGCTATGCTTAACGCACTCCATATCATCCATGGGACGGGACATTTCTTCCCTCAGCCGGATAAACAGGCAGAGGCTATCGACCAGGTTTTGAGGTATCTCAGGCAGATACACCTCCTTCCAGAGGAGTAGATATTTTGAAAATTTATCCAAGCTAACAACTAACTGCTAGCCACTGACGACTTAAAAGGGTTTGTTGCATGTGCGACAAGCCCTTTTTTTGTTAAGATTGTGTTGCCACGAGGCGCCTTGAGGTTATATAATTATGTACTATAGATTATATTTTTAGGAGGGACGATATGGCAGATATTCGCATTATCCGGGGGCAGCGGATTGCTCCCGATATAGAGCAGGCCCTGCGTTTGGCTGGATATGAATCGAAGGGAGCGGCCTGGGAACGGGCAGAAGGGTTGTGCCGGGATATGGCACCGCTTCTGCGGCGGTCCCTGCAGGCCAAGGCCGTCCTGGCTTTTACGGAGGAACGGCTCTATGTCATCCTGACCCTGGGGGCTGCCGTGAGCCGGCAGATCGACCGCTATCAGGATGACGGGGACGAATTGGCCGCCGTGCTCTTTGGAGCTATGGCTGATACGTGTCTCTTTGCCTTGGAACAGCAGGTCTTGCAGCAGCTGCGCCTCATTTGCCGGCAAAAGGGATGCGGCATCATCTGCCGCCACGAACCGGGCAGCGACCTGCCTTTATCGGTCCAGGCCGATGCGGTCCGCGAGACGGCTGCCGGCCGGACGGTTGGCGTAACGGTCAATGCGTCCATGGCTTTGTCACCGGCGAAATCCATGAGCCTGGTCTTTGACCTGTGCGGGGACCCGGCCGTATTCCAGGTGAAACATGATTGCACGGCCTGCCCCAAGGCGGATTGCCCGCAGCGCCAGACTGCATCGGTCCGGGAAGTACGGCTGACCTGCCCTGGCGGCTGCCGGGTCCATGACTATATCCAGTCCCAGGGAACGGCCCTGGCCATGCCTTGCGGCGGCAAGGGCATGTGCGGCAAATGCCGCGTCCGTGTCGTCCGGGGGCGGCTTCCCATCACGCCGGAAGATAAGCGTATCTTTTCTGATGAACAACTGGCCCAGGGCTGGCGACTGGCCTGCAAGGCCGTGACCCAGGAAGCAATCGAAATCGCTGTTCCCCTGCCGGAGCAGCAGGGCTTTTCGGCACTGGCTGCCGAAGAATCAGACGGTGGAACGGCTTCGCTCTCAGCGGACCACGACTACGGCCTGGCCGTCGACATCGGGACGACGACGTTGGCGGCGGCCCTGGTAGACTGCACGGAGGGGACCATCCTGGCGACGGCGACGACCGTCAACAGCCAGCGTTCTTTTGGGGCTGACGTCGTCAGTCGCATCGGTGCGGCCTGCCACGGCAAGGGCAAGGCCTTGCAGAAAGCCGTCCGCCGTGATTTGACGCGGCTGACGAATCAGCTCTTGAAAGACCATCCTGGCGCTGCCGGCCACTGTCGTCAGATGGCCATTGCCGCTAATACGACCATGCTCCACCTGCTCATGGGCTGGTCCTGCGACGGTTTGGGCGACTGGCCCTTCCAGCCCGTGTCCCTGGGCGGGAAGACTTATCGCGCCCAGGAGGTCCTGGGACCGCAGTCGCCACTGGCAGACGCTACAGTGACCCTGCTGCCCGGCATGAGCACCTACGTCGGTGCCGACATTACGGCCGGCATCTGGCAGTGCGGCCTGGCCTCGTCAGATGACGTCAGCCTCTTCGTCGATCTCGGGACGAATGGGGAAATGGTCCTGGGCAATAAGGACCAGCGCTTCATCGCATCGGCTCCGGCCGGTCCGGCCCTGGAAGGGGGCAAGCTGACCTGGGGGACGGGCAGCGTCCCCGGGGCCATCTGCGGCGTCCGCATCGAGCGGGGCCGGGCCAAGGTGCGGACTATCGACCACGCCGTCCCTGTCGGTATCTGCGGGACGGGTATCCTCGAAGCCATGGCCGGCCTGGTCCGGGAAGGCCTGGTCGACGAAACGGGGAAACTCGTCGAGCCTTATTTCCATAAAGGCTTCCCTTTGGCTTCGACCCTGGATTATCGGCGCATCACCCTGAGCCAGCAGGATATCCGGGAAATCCAGATGGCCAAGAGCGCCATCCGGGCCGGCATCGAATCGCTCATCGAACGCAGCGGCATCAGCCGGCAGCGCATCGGCCAGGTCTGGCTGGCCGGCGGCTTCGGCTATTACCTGGACCCGCAGAAAGCGGCTGTCATCGGCCTGCTGCCGGCGGACCTGGCCGAACGGACGACGGCTGTCGGCAACACGTCCCTGAAAGGGGCTATTGGCCTTTTGACGGGGGCTGTGACCTTAGATGAATTACAGGCTGTCGCCGCCGGGGCAGAGGAAATCGTCCTCGGCAACGACGAAGCCTTTCAACGCTTATACATTGATTATCTGAATTTTTAGGGGGACTTAGATTGACTAACGAAGCATTTCAGCAACTTCTTCAGGGCGGTGTCGTCCTGCTCGACGGGGCGACGGGGACGAACCTGCAACAGGCGGGCATGCCTATCGGCGTTTGCCCGGAACAATGGATTTTAGAGAACCGCGACGTCATGATCGACTTGCAACGCCGTTTCGTCGAAGCGGGCTCGCAGATTCTCTATGCGCCGACTTTTACAGGGAACCGGCTCAAATTAGCCGAATACGGGCTCGATGACCAGCTCGTCGCTATCAATCAGGGCTTGGTCGCTATCTCCCAGGAAGCGGCCCAGGGGAAAGCGCTGGTCGCCGGCGATATGACCATGACGGGCCAGCAGCTCTATCCCATGGGGGACCTGACCTTTGACGAACTCGTCGAGATCTATCGCGAACAGGCTCAGGCCTTGTATGATGCCGGCGTCGACCTGTTCATCGTCGAAACCATGATGAGCCTCCAGGAAACGAGAGCTTGCGTCCTGGCAATCAAGGAAGTCTGTGATCTTCCTATCATGGCGACACTGACCTTTGAAAAAGACGGCCGCACCCTTTATGGGACGCCGCCGGAAGCCGCTGTCGTCGTCTTGCAGAAACTCGGCGTCGCCGCCGTCGGTCTGAACTGCTCGACGGGACCGGCCGATATGGTGGAAACAGTCCGGAAGATGTATGAATATGCGACCATTCCCCTCCTTGCCAAGCCCAATGCCGG
>CABMPA010000061.1 GCA_902388315.1 uncultured Megasphaera sp.
ATAGAACAAAAAAAGAAAGCTGTCGCACGAAGCAAAAATGGCTTAATGCGACAGCGCCTTTTTGAGTTTTAAGTTTGCAGTTTGTAGTTGCATGATGGCATGAGCCGATGCCCTACAGGATAAAGAAGTAGACGAAGGAAATGACGGCTACGACGAAGCGATAGTAGGCAAAGGATGCCAGCGTCGATTTGTTCATGAATTTCAGGAACCAGAGGACCGAGATGTAGGCGACGATGAAAGCCGTAATGAAACCGATGACGATCATGACCAGGTCGTTGCCGCTGAGGTCGCTCAGGCTCTTCAAGAGATCGTAGAAGCAGGCGACAATCATGACCGGTACGGCAATGATGAAGGAAAAGTCAGCGGCTGCCTTCCGACTCAACCCCAGGAAGAGGCCGCCGGCGATGGTCGAACCGGAGCGGGAGAAGCCGGGCCATAAAGCCAGGACCTGAAACATGCCCGTCAGGAAAGCCTGGGCAATCGTCATTTTTTCGACATCGTTACAGACCGTCTTGGTATGGGACTTTTCTGCGACGAGCATGAAAATACCGCCGATGATGAGGCCGATGATGACCGTCCCGGCTGAAAAGAGATAGGTCTTGATAGCGTGATGAGCCAGATAGCCGATACCCATGACCGGTACGATGCCGGCCGCGATGTGGGCCAAGGTCAATCCCGTATCGGTGCGGAACCAGTTTTCCCGGCGGAAGAGATTCCAGCAGCGGTACTGATGGAGCATACGGATGAACTTCTCTTTATAAATGATGATGACCGACAAGATTGCGCCAAGCTGGATGAAGACTTCAAAGACGCTGGCTCTGGGGCCGGTAAAACCGAGCATATCGCCAACGAGAATCATATGACCTGTCGAAGAAACTGGCAAATATTCCGTGACCCCTTCGACGATACCCAGGATGACGGCAATAATATAATCACTCATGTTTTTAACTCCTTTTCGCTGAACACCTGATGAAATGCTTACAACAATACTAGAAAGTATACCACAATGGCAGATAAAAAAAAAGTGCTGCCTCGCAAAGAGCTTTTCTTTGCGGGACAGCACTCATTCTAACAGGAATCCATAAAAAAATGATTGCGAAAAGGCAACGAATCTTTAAACTATGCCTAATCTTTATTCATCGAGACAAATGACGTGATTGGGATTATCAATGACGAATTTAGCGTATTTCGGATCGCCATTGTGTTCGAAATACAAGGTGTTGCCTTCCAGACTGCCGCGCCAGCTGACGATGATCGGACATTCGCGGCTCAATTTCTTCAGCATAGCTACGGGGTCGAGATTCAAGATCGGAGCAAACAGGAATTCAACGTTATCAATCATGACGACACGGGCATTGAGGCGGTGGATAGCTGCCGATACCAGGGCAATCGCCTTATCCGGGCGGTCAGCACGGGGAATTTCCAAGAATTCATCATCAAAGAGTTCCCGGGCTTCACAAATCTTCCAGCCATCCTGGAAAGTCAGTTCACGGATCAGTTTGCTCTTGCCGGAACCGGGACCCCCAATGAGAATCAACAATTTTTCATCGTCCTGGGCAATGTACTTCCACCGTTTTAAAACATCTGCATCTGTAACCATGAAAATCACCTTCGTTTTCTTATATTATTTATTTTATTATACCTAACTTTCATCATATAAGTAAAGCATTTTTGCTATTTTATTTCGACATATGATAAAACAGTATGTAACATCATTTCAAACCATACCGTTCCATCGGGTCCTGGATGTTCTTGATCGGCATCGCAGTCAGAATGATGTCATCGACATACGGCTCGTTGTGGCGCACGATGATGACCAGGGATACGCCTTTTTGGTAAGGACTGTCGTAGTAATAGGCATCGACGGATTTCTCTTTATCCGGTCCCCATTCGATACGGTCTGGCCGGCCATATAAGGCCAGGATCGTCGAGACATGATAACCCAGGGTCGCCCCGCGGCCCGTATAGGCGTTATTCGTCAAGAGGAAGACTTTCTGCACGATGTTGCGCCGGTCTACTTCGACGCCGTAATCACCATAGAGCCAGAAATTACTATTGTTGCGCTTGACCAGGTTCGTCCACATATTGTACTTGTTCGGCTCAAAAGGCTGGTTAAGCCGGAATCCCATGAGGGTAAAGTCCCGTTCGCCCAATTTCATCCGGTCTGCCGGTTCTTCTCCCGTAACGTACGGCGGCCGTACCGGCATGAGGGCCACGCGTTCGATACGCCGGTTGCCGATGGCAAAGACGTACATGACATCTTTCCGCGGACTTTCATAGGTAAAGTAATAGACGTTGGCATCGGCATCGCGCAGGACAGAATCAGGTATGCCGTACTGGCGCAGCAGCACTTCTGCCGGATACTTCAGGCGGACATCCCGGCCGATGAGGATATTCGTCCCAGACGACAGGAAGATCGATTCCGCACCGGGAATGACGGCTTTCCGGTTCCCGGCCCCATAGCGCAGGCTGTCTGCCGTCTTGTTGCGGAAGACGAAGCGCATCTTCAGTTCCTTCTCATTGTATTGCATAGTCGTATAATGGGTGCTGCGGGAAAACTTCGACGGCGGCCCGAAGATACGCTTGACCTTGGCCGGGCTGTCGCCATGATGGATGCTGCCAATGTAGAAATCGCCGGCCTGCAGCGGAGAGATGGTCAGCGTATCCAGTGAGTCGAGGAGGACGCAATCATCATCCGTCGGTACATGGGCCGTTTCTTTTTTGCTGTCTTTATTGTCTTTGCCGCCTTTATCCGCTTTATCCGCTTTATCCGTTTTATCCGTTTTATCCGTTTTGCCGGCTTTGTCATCGGACTCTGGTGCGACGGCCTTGGCGGCCTTATAGGCAGACTGGACGGCGCCGGCTTTCCCGCCGGCATCCACTGCGGCGATGGCAGCCCCGGTCAGGGCCTTTTCCGGCGTCTCAGCCGGCGCCGCTCCCATTGCCGGCCCCCAGGCCAGACAGGCAGCGAAAACCAGTGCAGCCATGGCTGTACATTTCATAGCGTTCCTCCTTCGTAGGATTGAGAAAACGGAGCTGTCCCATGAAGACAGCTCCGTTTTACGTTGGCCGTAAGCCGTTCATCGTTTGTCGCAAGGGAGCAAAAAATATCAAGCCATCGCGATGAACGACGAACGACGAACGAAAAACTTTTAAGTCAAAGGAATCGTGCATGTTGGCAGAAACCTTCAGGGAACCGTCCGGGTCTTATTTATGCTGTTCCGGGCGGCTCAACGGGAAGAGAAGGACGTCGCGGATAGACGGGCTGTTGGTCAGGAACATGACCAGACGGTCAATACCGATGCCCAAACCGCCTGTCGGAGGCAGGCCATATTCCAAGGCGCGGCAGTAATCTTCGTCCATCTGATGAGCTTCGTCATCGCCGCGTTCCCGTTCTTTCATCTGTTCGATGAAACGGTTGCGCTGGTCGATGGGGTCGTTCAATTCCGAGAAGCCGTTTGCCAGTTCACGACCATAGATAAAGGCTTCGAAACGATAGGTCAGAAGCGGATTATCGCGGTCCTGTTTGGTGAGCGGCGAAATTTCCAGGGGATGGCCCGTGATGATAGTCGGCTGGATGAGATTTTCTTCGACGAATTTTTCAAAGAAAGCGTTGATGATCTTGCCGACGCCATCGTACTGACCGTATTCGACGTCGTGTTCATCAGCCAGCTTACGGGCTGTTTCGACGTCGGTGATGCCTTCAAAATCAGCACCGCTGAATTTCTTGACCGCTTCGATCATGGTCATGCGGTCCCAGGGCGGCGTGAGGTCGATTTCTTTATCAATATAGGTCAGTTTCATCGTACCATAGAGCATTTCAGCCAGTTTGGAAACCATGTCTTCTGTGATGCTGATGACATCTTCCAAATCACCATAAGCCTGGTACAATTCAACGGTCGTAAATTCCGGATTGTGCCGCGTATCGATACCTTCGTTGCGGAAGCAGCGGTTCATTTCATAGACTCGTTCCAGGCCGCCGACGAGAAGGCGTTTGAGGTGGAGTTCCGGAGCAATGCGCAGATAGATGTCCATATCGAGGGCGTTGTGATGCGTCTTGAACGGACGGGCAGCCGCACCGCCGGCAATCGTATGGAGCATCGGCGTTTCGACTTCCAGGAACTGACGGTCATCGAGGTATTTGCGGATGCCTTTGATGATCTTCGACCGTTTGATGAAGGTATCTTTGACTTCCGGATTGACGATGAGGTCGAGGTAACGCTGGCGATAGCGCGTTTCCTTGTCCGTCAGGCCATGGAATTTTTCCGGCAGCGGACGGAGCGATTTGGACAAGAGGGTCCATTTTTCGACGCGGATCGTCGTTTCGCCGGTATGGGTGACGAAGACGTTCCCTTCGACGCCGACGATATCACCGATATCGAGGAGCTTGAACAGGGCATACGATTCTTCACCAAGTACGTCTTTACGGAAATAGAGCTGGATTTCACCGCTCAAATCGCGAAGGACGCAGAAAGCCGTCTTGCCATGACGGCGGATGGCCATGAGGCGGCCAGCGACGCTGACCACGGTTTCATTCTTTTCCAATTCTACAGCATCATCTTTGACTTCCTGTGCATGATGATCCCAGTTGTATTTCTGACCAAAAGGATAGACGCCAGCGTCGATGAATTCCTGCATCTTTTCGCGGCGGACCTGCATCTGGTCATTCAATTTTTCTTCTTCAATAATGGGCGTTTCTTTTTCTTTCGTGTCCGACATGATATTCCTCCTAGGATTTATTCTGCATCAGGCGGCAAGATGCGGTATTTGATTTCACCTGCCGGTGCTTTGACGGTAACGACGGCTGGATTTGCAGCATCGATGACCTGGCCGAGGATAGCTTTCCCTACAGGAGATTCATTGGAAATACGGCCGTTGAAGGGGTCAGCTTCGGCTGTACCGACGACGGTGTAATCGAAGCGGTCACCTGTTTCGACATCTTCCAGGATGACTTTAGAGCCGAGGCGGACTTTATCCGAGCCATCATCAGTTTCTTTGATGATCTTAGCCGTGCGGATCTTGGCTTCCAATTCGGCAATGCGGCCTTCGATGATGCCCTGTTCGTTCTTGGCGGCATCGTATTCGGCATTTTCACTCAAGTCACCGAGGGCGATAGCTTCCTTGATGCGCTGAGAAATTTCAATACGGCGGACCGATTTCAGTTCATTCAATTCATCTTTTAATTTCTGTAACCCTTCCTGGGTAATCAGCGTTTCATTGGTCATGATATTCGTGCTCCTCCTGCGATATAATCACGTTTCAATATTAATCTTTAATTTATACCGTACTCTTAATTATATGCATATCCGTCCTTTGTGTCAATAAAGCAGCGCTTTGCTTCAGCGCGCCTTAGCCATCATCTCGTGGACGATGGCCCGGAATTCCTCAGCCGAACCGGCACGATTGATGCGCTCGCGCAGGGCTGCTGAGCCATAGAGGCCGTGGGTATACCAAGACGCGTGGGAACGCATTTCCCGGACGCCGATGTACTCGCCTTTATAAGCCAGCAGGGCTTCGAAATGGGATAGCATCTGTTCATAGCGTTCCATCGCCGTCGGCGGCGGAAGGACTTCCCCCGTCGCCAAGTAGTGGCGTATCTGCGGGAAAATCCAGGGATTCCCCTGGGCACCGCGGCCAACCATGACGGCCCCGCAGCCGGTCTCACGCATCATCGCTGCAGCCGACGGGCCATCTACGACGTCGCCGTTGCCGATGACCGGAATCGATACGGCATCGACGACGGCTTTGATTTTTTGCCAGTCCGCCTTGCCACTATAGAACTGTTCCCGCGTCCGGCCGTGGACCGTGACCGCTGCCGCACCGGCAGCTTCCGCTCTTTTTGCCAGTTCCGGTGCCGTAAACGAAGCGTCATCCCAGCCGGTACGCATCTTGACCGTAACCGGGATGGATACGGCGCGGACGACAGCACGAATGACCTGCTCTGCCAAGGGCAGATTCTTCATCAGGGCAGACCCGTCGCCGTTCTTGACAACTTTCTTGACGGGACAGCCCATATTGATGTCGACGATATCGGCGCCGGCTTCTTCGACAACAGCCGCTGCCTGGGCCATGACCTCCGGGTCCGAGCCGAATATCTGCATGGACAAGGGATGCTCCCCGTCTTCGATATGCAACAGTTCTTCCGTATGCTGATTACGGTAGCGGATTCCCTGGGAACTGACCATTTCTGCGCAGACCAGGGCAGCCCCATAGCGATGGGCAATGACCCGGTACGGGGCATCGCAGACACCAGCCATAGGAGCCAGGATGACCGGTACATCGAGCTGGACCGTGCCGATGGAAAAAGGCTTAACAGTTGCGGTCATAAATGATTCTCAACCCTTCCAGGGTCAGCATGGGTTCGACGACGTCGATGGCGTCCGTAGCCGGAGCCACGATGACAGCCAGACCGCCTGTCGCAACAACTTTCGCTTTACACCCCAGTTCTTTGCGCATACGGGCTACGATGCCATCGACCTGGCCGACAAAACCATAAAAGACACCGGCCTGCATACTTTCGACGGTATTGCGGCAGATGACCTTATCCGTACGGACGACCTCGATACGCGGCAATTTGGCCGTGCGCTGTACCAGGGCATCTGTTGAAATGCCGATACCCGGGCAGATAGCACCGCCGAGGTACGTCCCTTTTTTGTCGACAGCACAGAAGGTCGTCGCCGTGCCGAAATCGATGATGATGACCGGGCCGCCAAACTTTTCATAGGCTGCGACGGCATTGACGATGCGGTCTGCCCCGACTTCACGGGGATTGTCGTATTTAATGTCCATGCCCGTCTTGACGCCCGGTCCGATGACCAGCGGTGTCAGGCCGAAATAGCGCTGGCACATGCGTTCCAGCGTAGGCATGACCGGCGGGACGACAGACGAAATGATGATAGCATCGATTTCGTCAGAGTTGACGCCGTTCAAATAAAAAAGATTGCGGATGAGCACGCCGTATTCATCGGTCGTCCGGAGACGATTCGTCGATACGCGCCAGTGGTCCATGAGCTCATTTCCCTTGAAAATGCCCAGGACAATATTCGTATTCCCTACATCAATGACTAATAACATAACTTTATCTCCTGCCTACTTTAAGTTGATAATACGCCTATTATAATAACAGAGTTTGTCTGTCTTGAATAGTCTTTCCGTCTAAATTAAACCGGACGGACATGAATATCCCCTGCCAGAACGACTTCCACCCCTTCGGGCGTGGCAACGAGGAGATTGCCGTTCTCATCGATATCGACGGCTTTGCCGGAAAAGGTCCGGTCGATAGAGCTGACCATGACCTCCTGGCCCAGCATACAGGCCAGGGTCCGCCATTCGGCCAATACCTGACTGAAGCCCTGGCGGCAGACCGCATCGTAGAGCCGTTCTATTTCCAGCAGCAGTGTTTCCAGCAGAGCCAGCCGGCTGACGCGGACGCCTTCCCGGGCAAAACTGGTAACGATGGATTTCATATCCTCTGGCAAATCATCGGCCATGATACTTGTATTGACGCCGATGCCCATGATGATGTAATTGACCTTTTCAGCCGACCCGTTGAGCTCAGTCAGGATGCCGACCATCTTGCGGCCGTTGACCAAGATGTCGTTAGGCCACTTGATGCCGCAGTCCATGAGGCCATGATGGCGGATAGCACGGGCCACCGCAACGGCTGCCAGCAAGGTCATCTTGGAGACTTCCATGGGAGGGATGTTCGGCCGCAGAATCAGGGAAAACCAGACGCCCTTGGCAAACGGTGACAAGAAGGCGCGATTGATGCGCCCCCGGCCGCCGGTCTGTTCTTCGGCAATGACCAGCGTCCCTTCCGGAGCGCCGTCGTCGGCCAGCTTCTTGGCCACGTTGTTCGTCGAGTCGACCTGCTCCCGATAGACAATATGATGGCCAATATGCTTCGTCAGCAGTCCTTGTGCCACAGCCTGTTCCGATAAGAGCTCCGGAGCTTCCCGCAGACAATAGCCCTTCTTGGTATAGGATTCGATGACATAACCCCGTTGCTTCAGGGCACGGATATGCTTCCATACGGCCGTTCGGGAAATACCGAGCTGCTCAGAAATCTGCTGGCCCGATATGAATTCATCTTTATGGTGTATCAAAAAGTCGAGAATGTCTTGTCTCATAGCAATCACCTCTGCCGCTGCCCCTGGCAGCTCCCATTCAAAAAAAGCGCCATCAACAGCGCACAATATACCTATTCTATGTAAGAATTTTAACATAAACCATAACCCTGTCAAGGGGAGAGGGATAGCAGTCAGCGGTTAGGGGTAGCAGAAGACATTTTCTACCATCATGCAGGGGTTCTTTTCCTTTATAGTTTGCAGTTCATAGTTTGTAGTTTGTAAAAACTGGCTTTAAATTTAAAACCATTTACTAAAAACCACAAACTGCAAACTTAATACTCAAAAAGGCGCTGTCTTCATACGACAGCGCCTTTTATTCACTCTCTATTTTTCTTCGTCAGCCTTTTTTTCTTCGTCGTCCTTATCGGTCAGGCCTGTTGTCAGGCCGCCTTTGGGGACAGGGTTGCCCCAGGGGCTGATCTGTACTTCTGTCTGTTCGGCTTTGGGAGCTGCCGGTGCAGGCGCTGCTTCTTGAGCGGCTTCAGGAGCTGCTGTGTCCGGCGTTTCGGCTTCTGCCGTTTCCGCCGTCGCAGCCGGTGCTTCATCTGCTTCTTTTTGAGCATCCTGCGGCCCTTCCAAGGTGCCGTACTTGACCAGGTTATCGACTTGCTGATGGTTGATCGTTTCAACTTCCATCAGGGCATTGGCCATATTCTTCAGCGTATCCAGGTGTTCCCGCAGCATGTGGAGCACGTCGGCATAGGCTTCGGATACGGTATCGTGCATTTCCTTGTCAATGAGTTCGGCTACGCTTTCGCCGTAGTTGCGTTCATGGCCCAGGCTCTTGCCGAGGAAGACCTGGTCCTGCTGTTCGCCGAAGACCATGGGACCCAGTTTCGGGCTCATGCCCAGGCGGGTGATCATCTGGCGGGCGATGCGGGTGACACTCTGGAGGTCACCGGAAGCCCCACTGCTGATTTCGTTGAAGACGATTTCTTCAGCAGCCCGGCCGCCGAGGGCGACGCGGATCTGTGCCAGGTAGTACGACTTCGTTTCATACGAGCGGTCTTCTTCCGGCAGCATCATGGTATAGCCACCAGCCCGGCCGCGCGGAATAATGGTGACCTTGTGAACCGGGTCAGCATCGGGCAGGAGATAAGCGATGAGGGCATGGCCCGATTCGTGGACTGCTGTCAGTCGTTTTTCCTTGTCGCTGATGACATGGCTGCGGCGTTCCGGACCGAAGCAGACTTTTTCACTGGCTTCTTCCAGTTCGGCCATGTTGATGACTTTCTTATTGGCCCGGGCAGCCAGAAGGGCTGCTTCATTGAGCAGGTTGCCTAAATCGGCACCGGTAAAGCCCGGCGTCTTCTTGGCGATGACGTCGAGGTCGACGTCTTTGCCCAGGGGTTTTCCTTTCGCATGGACGTCGAGGATAGCCCGGCGGCCGCGCAGGTCCGGACGATCGACAGTAATCTGCCGGTCGAAACGGCCAGGACGGAGGAGCGCCGGATCAAGGATATCCGGACGGTTGGTAGCAGCAATGGTGATGATGCCTTCATTGGAACCGAAACCATCCATTTCGACCAGAAGCTGGTTCAGCGTCTGTTCCCGTTCGTCATGACCGCCGCCAAGGCCAGCGCCACGCTGACGGCCGACGGCATCGATTTCGTCGATGAAGACGATGCAGGGCGCGTTTTTCTTGGCCTGGGTGAACAAGTCACGGACACGGGAAGCACCGACACCGACGAACATTTCAACGAAGTCGGAACCACTGATGCTGAAGAAAGGCACGCCGGCTTCACCGGCTACAGCACGGGCCAGGAGAGTCTTCCCAGTGCCCGGAGGGCCGAAGAGAAGCACCCCTTTGGGTATCTTGGCGCCAATGGCATTATACTTGCTGGGGTTGCGCAGGAATTCGACGATTTCCGCCAGTTCCTCCTTCGCTTCGTCTTCACC
>CABMPA010000062.1 GCA_902388315.1 uncultured Megasphaera sp.
CGTGACCCTGGCCCTGGCCCACGATGTGTCGCTCATCGAAAGGGCCGGCCTCATCCATGAAGGCTGGCAGGGGGATTTCGCCAACGATTCGGCGCCGTACACGTCGACCATCGTCTTCCTGGTCCGCAAGGGGAACCCGAAAGGGATACGCGACTGGGACGATTTGGTCAAGCCCGGCGTGAGCGTCATTACGCCGGACTCCAAGAGCAGCGGCGGTGCCTGCTGGAACTTCCTGGCCGCCTGGAGCTGGGGCCTTGACCATTTCGGGGGAAATGAAATCAAGACCCGGGCCTTCATGACTGACTTGTACCGCAATGTGACGGTCATGGATTCCGGCGCCCGTGGCTCGACGACGACCTTTGTCGAAAACGGACAAGGTGACGTCCTTATCGCCTGGGAAAACGAAGCGCTTTATTCGATGCGCGAGTATCCTGATAAATTCGACCTCGTCGTCCCCAGCGTCAGCATCCTGGCTCAGCCCAGCGTGGCCGTCGTCGACCGCCTGGCCCGGCGCAAGGGCCATGAAGAAGCAGCTCATGAATACCTGCAGTATCTCTATTCCGATGAGGCCCAGGAGCTGGCTGCCAAGAACGGTTTCCGGCCGTCGAATCCGGACATCCTCCGGCGTCATGCCGACCGCTTCGATCTCAAGGTCAAGATGACCAGGATCAGTGATTTCGGCGGCTGGGAGGCTGCGTATGTTAAATTTTTCAATGACGACGCCTTGTTCGATAAGATCATGGCCGACGTCAACGGCGATGAATAGGAGGGGAGCCGGATGAAACACTTTTTTGCCCGTTCCGGCGGGCGCAATCAGATTATTCCCGGCTTCGGCCTGTCCATGGGCGTGACGCTTACCATGCTGTCCCTGCTCATCCTCATTCCGCTGGCATCGGTCCTGGCTCACTCCCTGCAGTTGACGGCCAATGACTACGCCAAACTCATTACCAACAGCGGCATCCGCAACGCCTTCATCACCAGCCTGTCCTGTTCTGTCCTGGCGGCCCTGGTGAATTGCGTCTTCGGCTTCATCCTGGCCTGGGTCCTGGTGCGCTACGACTTCATGGGCAAGCGCCTCTTGAACGGCGTCATCGAACTGCCCTTCGCCTTGCCGACGGCCGTCGCCGGCATCACCCTTTCCAAGCTTTATTCCGATACAGGCTTCTTCGGCAGTTTCTTTGCCAGCTACGGCATCCAGATCGCCTATACCAAGATCGGCCTGACCATCGCCATGGTCTTCGTCGGCATCCCTTTCGTTGTCCGTTCGATACAGCCGGTCCTGGAAAAGCTCGACCCGACGTATGAAGAAGCGGGCAGTATGCTCGGCGCGTCGCAGTTCACCATTTTCCGGCGCATCATCTTTCCGGAACTGCGGCCGGCCCTGTTGACGGGCTTCGGCCTGGCCTTTGCCCGGGGCCTCGGCGAATACGGCAGCGTCATCTACATTTCCGGCAACAGTGCCAAGCATCACACCCAGGTCGTTTCCTACGTCATCATGCAGAAGCTCAATTACGTCGATTACGCCAGCGCGACGGCCATTGCCCTGGCTATGCTGGTCATCGCTTTTGTTACTTTGTTTTCGATTAATATGATCCAGGTCCATCAGGCCCGGCGCGTCCAGTAGAGGAGGGGAGACGTTATGAAACACAGTAAGACCGAAGTCGTGCTGCTGACTATCAGCGTCCTCTTCGTCGTCGTCATGCTCATCGTGCCCCTTATTTCGGTCATCACCAATTCGCTGGCCGAAGGCTGGGACTTCTATGTACAGGCCCTGACGACGCCTTACGTCCTGTCGGCCCTGCGACTGACTTTGATTGCCACCGTCGCGGCTGTTATCGTCAATACGCTGTTCGGCCTCGGCGCGGCCTGGGCGATTTCCAAGTTCGATTTCCGCGGCAAGCACTTCCTGACGACTCTCATCGATATCCCTTTTTCCATCTCCCCGGTCATCGCCGGCCTGGCCTTCATCATGACTTTCGGCCGCATGGGCTGGATCGGCCAGTGGATCGAAGTCCTTAACGACTACTGGGGGACAGATATCCAGATCGTCTTCGCCATTCCCGGCGTCATCTTGGCGACGATTTTCGTCACCTTTCCCTTCGTCTTCCGGGAAATCATCCCCGTCCTCAGCACCAATGGGCGCGATGAAGAGGAAGCGGCAGCCCTCATGGGCGCCAGCGGCTGGACGATTTTCTTCCGCATCACCCTGCCGCAGATCAAATGGGCCCTGCTCTACGGCATCGTCCTCTGTACGGCCCGGGCCCTCGGCGAATTCGGTGCCGTCAGCGCCTTGTCGAAATTGCGCGGCGAAACCTTTACGCTGCCCCTGGAAATCGACGCCCTCTACCAATCGGGGTCGGCCGATGCCATTACGGCGGCCTTTGCCGTATCGTCATTGCTCGTCTTATTAGCCATTATCGTCCTGCTGCTCCGGACTTTCCTCGAAGCCAAGGCCGATAAAACATCATAAAGGAGGTGAAGCTCATGTACGTCGAAATGAAACACATTGAAAAGAATTACGGGTCCTTCCACGCATCGCGCGATGTCTCCTTTGGCATCGACAAAGGCAGGCTCGTCGCCCTCCTCGGCCCCAGCGGCAGCGGCAAGACGACGATCCTGCGCATGCTGGCCGGCCTGGAGAATCCCAACAGCGGCGACATCTTCATCGACGGCCGCCGGGTCAACGACATTCCCGCTGCCAAGCGGGGCATCGGCTTCGTCTTCCAGAATTACGCCTTGTTCCGCTATATGACTGTTTTCGATAACGTCGCCTTTGGCCTGGAAATCCAGAAGCGGCCGAAAGATGAGATACGCCAGCGCGTCCTGGAGATGATCGACCTCGTCGGCCTGTCGGGTATGGAAAAGCGCTATCCCAACCAGCTCTCCGGCGGCCAGCGCCAGCGCGTGGCTTTTGCCCGGGCTCTGGCGCCGAATCCCCAGGTCCTGCTCCTGGATGAACCCTTTGCCGCCATCGACGCCAAGGTCCGCCAGGAACTGCGCAACTGGCTCAAGGACACGATCCACCGCGTCGGCATTACCAGCATCTTCGTCACCCATGACCAGGATGAAGCCGTCGAAGTGGCCGATGAAATCATCATCACCAACCACGGCCATATCGAACAGGTCGGGACGCCGCTGGACATTTACCGCCAGCCCCGGACGCCCTTTGTGGCTCAATTTATCGGAACTCCAGTTGTCATCGACAACTGCAACGTCCTCACAGGATTCCTGCAAATCGGAGCCGGAAAACAAGCCATCGTCCGGCCGGAGTTCCTCAAGATTTACAAATACGGCACGATGAAGCAGTATATCAGCGCTGCTGAAGAAGGGACGGTCGAAGCCGTCGTCTTCCGCGGCAGCCACCTCGACGTGACGGTCCGCATCAAGGGACTGTCCATCCACGGGGAATATTCCTTCGACGATCCGCCCCTGTCCGTCGGCGAGACTGTCCAGGTACTCATTTACCGCTTGTACGTCCTCGACGGCGACAAGACCTATTTGAAAGAAAACAGCGCCATGATGTCGGCCGACGTTTTCTATATTTAACGAAGGAGTTCATGTTATGCAGATTACCAGCGAGAAGATCATCCATACGGATGTCCTCATCATCGGCGGCGGGACGGCCGGCTGTTATGCCGCCCTGACGCTACGCAGCCTGTCTGACGCCTCAGTGGTCATCGCCGAAAAGGCCGATATCCGCCGCAGCGGCTGTCTGGCAGCCGGCGTCAATGCCCTGAACGCCTATATCACCAAGGGCCATACGCCGCAGTTCTACGTCGACTACGCCAAGAAAGACGCGGCCGGCATCGTCCGGGAAGACCTGCTTCTCACCATGTCCGAAGGCCTCAACGAAGTCACCAGGAAACTGGAAGACCTGGGACTGGTCATCTTGAAGGACGAACAGGGCGAATACGTCGCCCGTGGGACGCGCAACATCAAGATCAACGGCGAGAACATCAAGACCATCCTGGCTGACGCCGTCAAGAAGCTCGATGGCGTCCAGGTCATCAACCACTTGAATATCACCGACTACATCGTCCGCGATAACACCATTGCCGGTGCCCTGGGCTTCGACATGCGCAAGGGCACGGCCTATGAAATCCGGGCCAAAGCCGTCCTCTGTGCCACCGGCGGCGCTGCCGGCCTCTACCGGCCCAACAATCCCGGTTTTTCCCGGCACAAGATGTGGTACTGTCCTTTCAATACCGGTGCCGGCTACGCCATGGGCATCCGGGCCGGGGCCGAGATGACGACCTTTGAAATGCGCTTCATTGCCCTGCGCTGCAAGGATACCATCGCCCCGACCGGGACCATCGCCCAGGGCGTCGGCGCCAAGCAGGTCAACGCCCGCGGCGACGTGTACGAGCAGAAATATGGCCTGACCACATCCCAGCGCCTGTACGGCACGGTACGGGAGACGCTGGACGGCAACGGGCCCTGTTACCTCGGCACGGAAGGCATCACGCCGGCCCAGGATGAATCGCTCCTCAAGGCCTATCTCAACATGGCGCCGAGCCAGACCTTGAAATGGATTGAATCGGGAAAATTGCCGAGCCAGCAGAACGTCGAAATCGAAGGGACCGAACCCTACGTCGTCGGTGGCCACACGGCCAGCGGCTACTGGGTCGACACGAACCGTCAGACGACGATCCGCCATCTCTATGCGGCAGGCGACGTCGCCGGCGGCTGCCCGCAGAAATACGTCACCGGCGCCCTGGTGGAAGGGGAAATCGCCGCCAGGGATATGGTCCGCCAGGGACTGACCGACGTATCTGGCCTCGATGAAGCCCAGGAAAAGGCCATCCTCGCCGAAAAGGTAGGCGAATACAACGCCGCCCTCGGCGAAACGGACAGTTTCTTCACCGTCGAACAGCTGGAAGAAGCCATGCAGAAAGTCATGGACACCTACGCCGGCGGCATCGGCAGCCATTACCAGTACAATGAAAAGCAGCTGGCTCTGGCCGATGAAAAAATCGACCAGCTCATCGAACTGGCAGCCCACGTCGGCGCCAGCGATTACCATGAACTGCTCTTCGTCTACGAACTGCGCGAACGGCTGACGGTCTGCAAGGTCCTCATCGCCCACCTGCGGGCCCGCAAGGAAACGCGGTGGCATTCCTTTGCAGAAAACCTCGATTATCCAGAGCAGCGTGCGGATTGGCTGAAATACGTCAATTCCCGCATGGACGAAGACGGCCGGGTCCGCATGATCTACCGCGATTTAGTATCAGGAGGGGAGACTTATGAGCATACGCATTAAGCAGGAACGCTGCATCGACTGCGGCCAGTGCATCGATGTCTGCCCGGGCAGCCTCATCGACCGCAACGACCAGGGCAAGGCCTGGATGCATTACCCCAAGGACTGCTGGGGCTGTGTATCCTGTGTCAAAGCCTGCCCGGTCCAGGCCATCGACTTCTACCTCGGCGCCGATATGGGCGGCCGCGGCAGCACGATGAACGTCACCGCCGAAGGCCACTACCTGCACTGGTATATCCATAAGGCCGACGGCAGTGAAAAGACCATCACCGTCGACCGCAAACAGGCGAATTCATATTGAGTCTGATAGGGAAAACGCCATCATTCAGTATATTTCTTATCTGTAGTTTGATGTTTGACGTTTGAAGTTTGACGCATAGACGCACATCAAACACCATACATCAAACATCACACATCAAAACATAGGGGGATTCATATTATGTGTGCATTATCGCATCTCGACAAGTTAGAGGCCGAAGCGATTTACATTATCCGCGAAGTCGCCGCGGAATGTGAAAAGCCGGTCATGCTCTATTCCATCGGCAAGGACAGTTCCGTCATGCTTCACCTGGCCCTCAAGGCCTTTTATCCGGAAAAACCGCCTTTCCCGTTCCTCCATGTCAATACGACGTGGAAGTTCAAGGAAATGATCCGCTTCCGCGATGAAACCATGAAGAAGTATGGCCTGCAGCTCATCGAATACATCAATCAGGAAGGCGTCAAGCAGGGCGTCAACCCCTTCGATTACGGCTCAGCCTATACGGACATCATGAAGACCCAGGCCCTCAAGCAGGCCCTGAACAAATACGGCTTTACCGCTGCTTTTGGCGGCGGCCGCCGGGACGAAGAAAAATCCCGTGCCAAAGAACGTATCTTTTCTTTCCGCAACGAAGCCCAGGCCTGGGACCCGAAGAACCAGCGCCCGGAAATGTGGAAGCTCTACAATACGCACATCCATAAAGGCGAAAGCATGCGCGTATTCCCGATTTCCAACTGGACGGAAAAAGATATCTGGCAGTACATCAAACGGGAAAACATCGATATCGTATCCTTGTACTTTGCCAAAGAACGGCCCTGCGTCTACCGTGACGGCAACATCATCATGGTCGACGACGACCGCATGCGTCTCAAGCCGGGAGAAGAAATCATGCACAAAAAGATCCGCTTCCGGACTTTGGGATGCTATCCTTTGACAGGGGGCATCGAATCCGATGCCGATACGCTGGATGCTATCATTGACGAAACACTGAGCGCCGTATCGTCGGAACGGACGAGCCGCGTCATCGATAATGAAGCAGCTGGCAGCATGGAACGCAGAAAGAGAGAGGGGTATTTCTAAAATGGATAGAAACGGAAACGGCTTGTTAAAATTTATTACCTGCGGCAGCGTCGATGACGGCAAATCGACACTCATCGGTCATTTGCTCTATGACGCCAAATTGCTTTACGCTGACCAGAAAAAGGCCTTGGAACTGGAAAGCAAGGTCGGCAGCCGCGGCGGGGCCATCGACTACTCGCTGCTCCTGGACGGCCTCATGGCTGAACGGGAACAGGGCATCACCATCGACGTAGCTTACCGCTATTTCAGTACAGATAACCGCAGCTTCATCGTTGCCGACACGCCGGGCCATGAAGAATATACGCGCAACATGGCCGTCGGCGCTTCCTTTGCCGACCTGGCCATCATCCTCATCGACGCCACCAAAGGCGTCCTGGTCCAGACCCGTCGTCACGCCCGCATCTGCGCCCTCATGGGGATCCGCTACTTCATCTTCGCCATCAATAAGATGGACCTGGCCGGCTACAGCCAGGAACGCTTTGAAGAAATCAAAGGGCAGATTGCCAAGCTCCGCGACGAATTAGAGTTGGCCAACGTCGTCCTCATCCCCGTTTCGGCGACGGAAGGGGACAACGTTACCAAAGCATCGGATAACATGCCCTGGTACCAGGGACCGACCATCCTCGACTACCTGGAAACGGTCAACGTCGAAGAAGACGAAGAAGAAGGGTTCTACCTGCCCATCCAGCGAGTCTGCCGCCCGAACCACACTTTCCGCGGCTTCCAGGGCCAGATTGAAAGCGGCGCTTTAGCCGTCGGCGATACGATTACGACGTTGCCCAGCAAGGAAGAAGCCAAGGTCAAATCCATCCTCATCGGCTTCGATACTGTCGACTCTGCCGTCAAAGGCCAGCCGGTCAACGTCCAGCTCGACCGCGAAGTCGACGTATCCCGGGGCTGTGTCTTCACCAAGGGCACGGACGTCACCCTGAGCCAGCGCATTACGGCGACCATGCTCTGGATGGATGACCAGGACCTGGCCGTCGGCAAGGAATACGTCGTCAAATTGGGGACTAAGGAAATCGTCGGCGTCCTCAGCGACATCGACTACACCATCGACGTCAATACGGGTGAAAAGCAGCGCGCTACGAGCCTTACCAAGAATGAAATCGCTGTCTGCACGCTCTTTTTGCAGGAACCCATCGTCGTCGACACCTTCAGCCATCACAAAGTCCTGGGCGAACTCATCCTCATCGACCGCGTCACCAACATGACCTCGGCTTGCGGCGTCGTCATCGACGTCAACGATACCAATGCCGACCACACTTTCGTCAACGGCTCCCTGAAGGCCCGCGGCGATGTCTTTGAAGACTTCTTCTACGGCATGCAGAGCCTCAATATCACCAAGGCCAAACCGGCGTTCCACCAGTACCACATCGGCGATACCATCCCGACGAAAGGCGAAACCTATGCCTATCCGGATAACTTCGACATCCTCATCCTCCGCGACAAGGTCGCCGTCGAAATCCGTGACGCCAAAGTCGCCAATATCCTGGCCCTCGATGGCTATGCCTATACAGAACAGCCCCTGGTCAATGGCCGCGGCTTTGCCATCAACGTCCATTCGCCGCAGGAATTCGCTGCCTTCAAGGCGGACTGCGCTAAGGCCGGAGAAAACTCCGATGCCGACCTCTTTGATAAATGGATGACCTTTGAAACGTATCGCAAAATTAAATTCCACAACGATTTTAAATGAGTAAAAAGCATAATATTTAAAAAAGTTTAGAAAAAACTGTTGCTACGGCAACAGTTTTTTTCTTTCCCTCTTGTTATCATAAGGCTAACGGGGCGGCTTAATGAGTCGCCACAGTCTATGTGAAAAAAAGTATTTGTTTATCAAACATATTTATCATTTATATTTTTTTGGAAAGAGGGTAACAGCATGGGCTATCAATTAAATGCAGATGCATTGGGCACGGTCTTTGCCAAATGGTCGGATACGTATGACATTTACGCTCCGAAACTGTTTGCAGGTACAGGACGGTCTTCGATGCAGGATATCGTACGCTATGGCAAAATCACTAGGCCGGAAGAAATCGTTTGGGACAAACGCTCTGACTATTCAGCGAAAGACGTTTTATTGCCCGTCTGCCAGACGTTGTTCTATTTCAATGAAAATACCGTTACCGAAGCCGAAGCTCCGGAAAAGGGTGCCATCATTTTACTGCGCAGCTGCGACTTGCACGCCATCAAGCGTTTCGACTACATGTATCTCCAGAACGGTCCGGAAGATTATTATTACAAACGCGTCCGCGACCGCGTCAAATTCGTCCTCATGGGCTGCAGCCAGGAATTTGAAAACTGCTTCTGCGTTTCCATGGGCACGAACACCAGCGATAACTACGATGTTGCCTTGAATATCAAAGACGGCCAGTATTTCCTCGATGTCAAAGATGACGTCTTGGGAAAAGCCATTACAGAAGCCAAGGCACCTGAAGCCGACGTCGTGCCGGATCATGTGACTGAAAACAAGCTCCAGGTACACATTCCGGAAAATCTCTCTTCGGCCATCGCCAAATCCCACGTATGGGACGAATACGACAAGCGCTGCATCAAATGCGGCCGCTGCACCCTGGCTTGTCCGACCTGTACCTGCTGGTCCATGCAGGATGTGTTCTTCACGGAAGACCATAAAGCCGGCGAACGCCGCCGCGTACAGACGTCCTGTATGTTCGACGACTATACCCTGGTAGCCGGTGGCCTTTGCTTCCGCAAAAAGGCTGGCGAACGGATGCGCTTCAAAGTGCTCCACAAGACGCTGGAATTCAAGCAGCGCTCCGGTTTCCAGATGTGCGTAGGCTGCGGCCGCTGTGATGCCATCTGCCCGGAATACATTTCGCTCAGCCATTGCATCAATGTCAAATTGCCGGAAGGCATGAAGGAGGTCACTGAGAATGAATAACGAATATTTACCGTTCCGTTCGGAAATCTTAGAAGTCATTAAACATGCCGATGTGGAATATACCTTCCGGATGTCCTATGACCGCGGTAAAGAACATCCTGTCAAACCAGGTCAGTTCTTTGAAATCTCCATTCCGAAATACGGCGAAGCGCCCATTTCCGTCAGCGGCATTACCGACCACTCCCTGGATTTCACCATCCGTAAAGTCGGCAGCCTGACCGATGAAATCTTCGAAAACTACGTCGGCGGCCACTTCTTCATGCGCGGGCCCTATGGCAACGGCTTCGACGTCAATATGTTCAAAGGCAAGGAAATCGTCCTGGTCACAGGCGGTTCCGGCTTGTCCCCGGTCCACGGCGTCATCGACTACTTCGCCGACCACATGGACGAATGCAAGAGCCTGACTGTCATCTCCGGCTTCAAATCGCCGGCAGACATCCTCTTCAAAGCAGACCTCAAACGCTGGATTAGCA
>CABMPA010000063.1 GCA_902388315.1 uncultured Megasphaera sp.
TTACATCATAGGATTTGAGTCCTACAATATAACGAAATTCAGGGAAGTTCTTCATGCCGTAAGCGGCCATTTTGGCCATATCGATAGCCGTCGTGTGATGGTGGGCCGCCGTCAACCCGTTCGGATTGACGAAATTCGTATGAGTCGCTCCCATTTTGACCGCTTCCTGGTTCATCTTTTCGGCATAACCGGCGACGGAACCGCCCAAAGTCTGGGCGACGGCGACAGCGGCATCATTACCGGAAACGACCATCATGCCCCGCAGGGCTTCGCGGATGGAAATTGGATCGCCTGGCGAAATCCCCAGGCAGGAAGGTTCTGTATTGGCTGCTTCCCAGGAAATCTGTAAAGGCTGGTCCAATTTGTCTTTATACTGGTCCAGGGCCGTGATGAGAGTGACGATCTTCGTCGTACTCGCCGGATGGACCCACTTGGTCGGATAGACCTGATATAATACCTTGCCCGTATCGACATCGATCATGCAGGCCGATTCAGCAATCGTCGGCGGCATATCGGCCTGGGCCGTCACCGTCATGGAGCCAATCATAAAACCGACAGCAATGACCGTCGTCAGCATAATACGCTTTAAAATAGAAAACATCCAATGTCTCCTTCCTTATCTAACCAAAATATGAAATGTAAACAAATACAAATCCTATCATAAACCATTATTTTTATTATATTTTTAATTAAAACATCTGTCAATAAGAAGAGGCTGTCGTCATGCGACAGCCTCTTTAGTGGCTAGTGGCTAGTGGCTTGTAGGGGCCGTCCTGTCAAGGCGGCCCGCCGCAAACCATTATTTTTCCGGCTTCACTTCGGCCCGGAAGATTTCGTCGCCAATGGTCTTGACCCAGAAGCCGATGAGGTTGCCGTAGGTTTCACGGTTCTTGTCTTCTTCGGCGGCCTTGATGATATACGTCGTGAACTGGCGGGCCCAGGAATAGCCGAAGCGGTCGAACTGGGCCTTGCGGTTGGCATCGGCGATCTGTTCGATGATGGGCAGGAAGATGTCTTTCGTCACTTCTTTCAAGTGGTCCGTAATGGGATAGACATAGGCCATGCCCTTGGCATCTTTCTGCATGAATACCAGGGCCAGCTTATCCGGGTCATGGCTATCATCGGCATAGTCGATGTGATAGGCTTCCAGCGGCAGGCGTTCCTTATCTTCCTGGCTGAGGAGCTGATAGGCACCGTACTTGATGATTTCATAAAGCCGGTCATCATAGGTGCTTTCCAGTTCGATGATCTTTTCCCGCCATTCGCCCCAGGTCAGGGCAGCCCGGCAGGTATAGGTCGTGAAGGACGGCGAACCCAGGGCATCCTGGACTTCCTTCGACGTGACCCGTTCCTTCGGGTCCGGGATGTGCCAGACCAGGAGCTTCTTGTCACGGTCAATGTAGAGACACTTGCTTTCCATATGAATCTTGGCGTGACAATGGGGGCACGTATAGAAGAATAAGTTTTCGTCGAAATGGACGCGTTCACTCAATTTCGCATCGGCCGTGTCGATGACATCCCACGTATGAAAAACGCCATATTCGTGGCAGGCCGGGCACTGGATCGTGACGTCCAGGTCATGAGTCCCGTTTTTCTTTGCCATAAGTTACACTCCTTCCGCACTGCTGGCCGGATACAAGGCCATGATCTGCGATGCAGCCTGTTCGATGTCAACGAGGCTGCGCTTCTTCAACTTCAAGAAAGGCCGGACGACAGCTTCGATTTTCTTGACGTCTTCCGACAAGGCAATCGGATCCGGCGCGTCATCACGGCTCTGCAGCAAGGCCAGGGCGGCGCCGGCTTCTTCCATCATGGCAGCCTGTTCATTGCCGGCAGCGTCGCCGAGATGGCGGAGCCAGAAGAAGACCGCCGCTTTCGTATAGGCTTCCTGTTCTTCCGGGCTCGTGCAGACCATGTCGATGCGGTCAAAGCCGGCCCCTTCAGTCAGGAGCAATGGGACGACGGCAGCCGCAGCCCGCTGCAGGGGATAGCGTTTTTCTTCCGTACACAGCGAAGCAACCGCGATATGCTTCAAATGCTTTTCATCGGCCAGATGGATGGCCTTCTTATAAGCCGACAACAATTCCCCTTCTTCGCCGCGCTTGCCGCCCAGCCAATACGGGCCGACCGCATGGATAATGAAGGGCGCTTTCAATTTATAGCCCTTGGTCATGACGGCACTGCCGACGTGGCACATGCCGATAGTACGGCACGAAGCGGAAAAGGACAATCCGCCTTTCTGATGAATCTTACTGCTGACGCTATTCGTTGGCAAGAGGGTCGAGCTGGCAGAATATACGATCCCGTCGGCCTTCCACTCCGATAAATCACCTAATACTACACGAAACTGCATCGTGGTCACACCCTTTCCAAATGGATACTCTTGTCCTATTATACCATTACTTGACAAAGGTATTAATAGCTTTCTTGAGATTTTCCACAGCCTCTGTATCGTGTTCCTCGATAGCGTCGACGATGCAGTGGTCGATATGGTCTTTGAGGATGACCCGGCTTACACCGGCGACAGCGGAATGGACGGCGGCCAGCTGGACCAGGACGTCGCTGCAGTCGCGGCCGTCTTCGATCATGCGCTTGATGGCTTCGACGTGGCCCGTAATGCGCGACAGGCGGTTGAGGACGCGTTTCGTTTCCGTATGATGATGGTGGTGGAGGGGATGAGCCGCCACGCCAGACCGCGGTTCATCGTCATCGTAGACAAAGTCGCTTTCGTCGGCAGCTTTGACGACTTTGATGAAATAGAACCGTTCCGTATCCATAGCGATGACAACAGAAAAACCGGCGCTGATCAATTTTTCTTCCAATATATCCACAGGCGGCAGCACAGGCTCACCACCGTGAATGGCGTTGACGGCCTTGCGGGGCATATCATGCATGATGAGCAGCATCCCGCCAGGCACCAGGGCGTCATAAAGGCGGCGGATGACTTCCCGGCTGTGAGCCGCGACATGGGGATAAAAATTAAGGCAGCAGATGACATCGTAATGTTTTTCCGGAAAATGGTATTTCAGGACATCGCCGGGCGTAAAAGTGACGTTGGCCAGATGGGAAAATTTTTCCTCAGCCACATCGAGCATCTGCTGGGAATAATCGAAACCTTCGACACAGCCGCCCCGGCCGGCCGCTTCCGACAAATACGGCAGGAAGACGCCCGTACCGCAGCCGGCATCGAGGATAACCGATCCCGGACGGACAGCGGCCAGTTCCATAAAGGCGGACAGTACTTTGTCATCGGCCTTGCGGTCGCGGTCCCAGTTCCTGGCATAATTTTCAAAAAATATGTGTTCCTTATCCATAAGGATTCCCCTTTTTCGAGTTTGTCGTAAGCAGTGGTTCGCGGCGGGCCGCCTTGACAGGACGGCCCCTACGAAAGACAACCTGCTAAAAAAGGGCCTGTCACACGAAGGCTGTTGCCATCATGCGTAGTCCCTTTCTCTTTATAAATTCAAAGCCATCCGCTAACCACTAACAACTAGCCACTAATCACTTAAAAGGGCTTGTCGTCATACGACAAGCCCTTTTCACATGGTGCGGTTGGGGGGACTTGAACCCCCATGAACTTTCGTTCACTACCCCCTCAAAGTAGCGCGTCTGCCATTCCGCCACAACCGCATATAAAATTGTAAAAAAAGAATATGGCGACCCCGATCAGATTTGAACTGACGATCTTCGCCGTGACAGGGCGACATGTTAAACCGCTACACCACGGGGCCGTTTCTATTCAGCGCTCCTCTTTTGAGAAGCTATGGTGCGGTTGGGGGGACTTGAACCCCCATGAGCTTTCGCTCACTACCCCCTCAAAGTAGCGCGTCTGCCATTCCGCCACAACCGCATGATAGGTAATTGATGTTGGTGCTCAGGGACGGAATTGAACCGCCGACACGGGGATTTTCAGTCCCCTGCTCTACCGACTGAGCTACCTGAGCAAGTGGCGACCCCGATCAGATTTGAACTGACGATCTTCGCCGTGACAGGGCGACATGTTAAACCGCTACACCACGGGGCCGTTTCACCATTGTTTCAGCACGGAGTGCCTCAACGAAAACTATTCTACCATGACATAGACTTTTTGGCAAGTCTTTTTTTATTTTTTTTCTGCAAATCGAAAAATTCCCTCTATGTTATCGTCTGCATTTGATGTATAATATAGCCGGTACGCTTTGTTTACATCATTTTTACAGAGAGTTTTACAGAGAGGATAGAACAAACACATGGTTCATGCAACGAAGGCACTCAGCAAATGGCGGCATCGTCTCCTGCCGCTGTGCATCATCTTCGCCGTAATCTACGGCTTCTGCTTTGAATGGCAGTTTCTCATCTCCCTGGGTATGGGGCCCGACAACATCGAAGACATGACGTTCGGCCTGCTGCCCGGCGTCGGCGCTGTCGTCCTGTCCCTGGCCCTCTATTGGAAACACTTGTCTCCGGGCGCCATCATCCCGCCAGCCCTCATCGGCCTGGGCTGGATCATCACCGGCCCGTACCTGAGCTACATTTCCCTAATCAATACTAATACGATTTACTTGAACAACATATATGATATATATGTAGGACTATACTTTTTTGCTATCTTTTTCTGCCTGAACATGATTGTCCGGCAGTACCTCCCCCACAAAATCGGGGCTCTTTTGATGACCGTCGTCCAGTTTGCAGCCTTTTTTGTCATCCTGCTGCAATGGGTCTACTACTTCCTCTATAATTCGTCGATTACCACGTCCGGCGCCCTGCTCATCTTCCAGACGGGCCCGGCAGAAACGCTGGAATACTTCCACTCCCTGGGACTGTTCAAGGTAGCCGCCATCGCCGTCGCCCTGGCCTTGATCCTGGGCGCGCTGTTCCTCTTGAACTATCGCCAGAACATCCTGCCCCGGACCCACGTCTACCGCAAGATCATCCCCCTGCTCTCCCTGTTGGTCATCGTCGCTCCGTCCGTCGGTGCCTTGAGTGAGGAAATCTTCCCGGAAGCTTTCCCGATCCGGACTTTCATTGACACGCATGACTACATGCAGCGCTCGGCCTTATATGCCGAAAACCACGACGATAAATACGCCGCCCTCCAGGCGGTCCAGCTCCATCCGGCAGACTACCCCAACACGGTCATCGTCGTCATCGGCGAATCGGAAACGCGGACGCTGATGAACGCTTACAACCCGGACCACGTGCCCAATACGCCGTGGCTGACGGCCATGAAGTCGAATCCCGATTTCACCCTGTTCACCAATGCCTACAGCTGCGTCTGGTACACCGTCCCCGTCCTGGAACACGCCCTGACGGAATCGAATTTCTACAACGACAAGGCCTTCAACGAATCCATTTCCATCATCGACATGGCTAAGAAAGCCGGCTATAAGACATACTGGTTCAGCAACCAGGGCTCGGTTGGCGTCGCGGACACGCCGATTACCCTCGTCGCCAATACGGCCGATGTCTCCGAGTGGGTCGACCGGGACTTGAAAGAATCGACCCTGGACGGCGCCCTCCTGCAGTTCCTCAAACGCGTCGACCCGAAAGAAAAGAACTTCGTCGTCCTCCACGTCATGGGCAGCCACATCGAATACCGCAACCGCTACCCGCAAGAATTCCAGAAATTCAACGACGGCAAGATCAACCAGGAAGCCGACTTCGACAACACCGTCCTCTATACGGACTGGGTCCTGTCGCAGATTTACGACTATGCCCGGGATAATCTCAACCTCGACGCCATGATTTACTTCTCCGACCACGGCAGCGACCCCGACGTCGCCCGCCAGCCTGACAGTGCCAGCTTCAAGGTCCTGCGCATCCCCATGTTCTGCTACTTGTCCGACGGCTACCAGAAGCGCAATCCCGACGTCGTCAAAGCCATCAAGGCCAACAAAGATAAATATTTCACCAACGACCTGGAATACGAATTCATCTGCGGCGTCCTCAACATGCAGTCGCCAAATTATGACCCGACCATGTCCATCGCCTCGTCGCAGTGGAAAATGGAACGGAAAGACCTGAAGACCCGCTTCGGCAAGACCAGCCTCATGGAAGATACGGAATACTAGTAGGGGCCGTCCTGTTAAGGCGGCCCGCTTGCGGAGTTTGTAGAAAATGGCTTTAAATTTAAAACCATTCACTAAAAACTACAAACTGCAAACTTAATGCTCAAAAAAACCTCCCTCATAATGGTATAATATAAATATACCATTATGAGGGAGGTTTTTTTATGGAACATGCTTGTGTCGCAGCGGGGTTATTTCCCCATCCGCCGATTATGCTGCCGGAAATCGGCGGCGATGAACTGCGAAAGATAGACGCTACGGTCCAGGCCGTCCAGGCGGCTGCCCGATTGATCGTCAGCCAGAAACCGGAAACATTGGTCATCATATCGCCTCATAACTACGTCTTCCCCGATGGGGCAACACTCCTGGAAGCGCCCCGCCTCTACGGCAACCTCGACGCCTTCGGCTACCCGGAACTAGCTATGGATGTCCGCACCGACATGGACCTGGCCGAAGAAATCTTTGAAGTGGCCACGCCTAAGACCGACGTATACCGCCTCGATGCGGCCTGGAGCGACCGCTTCGGCCATCCCCTCTACGTCGACCAGGGCACCTTCGTCCCCTTATATTACCTGCGCCAGGCCGGTTTCACGGGTCCGGTCGTCCTCATGGCACCGCGCTTCGACGACTATGACAGCATGAGCCTCTTAGGCGACCTCGTCGTCCAGGCCGCTGCCCGCCTGGGCCGGCGCATCGCCATCATCGCTTCCGGCGACTTGTCGCACCGCCTCTTGCCCGGTTCGCCTAACGGCTATACGCCGAAAGGGGCCATCTTCGACAAGACTGTCATGGAAGCCCTGCAGAAGCAGGACCCAGCCATCTTGAAGAGCCTGAGCCGCAGCCTCATCGACGAAGCCGGTATGTGCGGCCTGCCGTCGGTATACTTCCTTTTCGGCGCCCTGCGCCATTTCCGCCCAGTCATGCCGGTCTATTCCTATGAAGGGCCCTTCGGCGTCGGCTATGGCGTCGCCCTGTACCTGCCGGAAGGCCAGGAAAAACGAGCCGAAAAACCGGCTGTCGCTGACATCCGCGTCCGCCTGGCCAGGGAAAGCATCGCGTACTACCTGAAGCATCACAGCTTCATGAACATTCCCAAGGATTTGCCCGAAGACCTGCAGAACAAAGCCGGCGCCTTCGTGTCCCTCCATAAAGGGAGCCGCCTGCGCGGCTGCATCGGTACCTTCCTGCCCATGCAGATGAATATTGCCAGCGAAATCATCCACAACGCCGTATCCGCCGCAACCCGGGACCCGCGCTTCTATCCGGTCAGCCTGGACGAACTGAAAGATATCGACATTTCCGTCGACGTCCTGGGCCAGCCCGAAGCGGTAGCCTCGCCAGCCGACCTGGACCCCAAGAAGTACGGCGTCATCGTCATGAGCCATGCCCAGACGGGCCTCTTGCTACCCGACCTGGAAGGCGTCGACACGGTCCAACAGCAAATCGCCATTGCCAAGGAAAAAGCCGGCATCCCGCCGCAAGTACGGCCAGACCTCTACCGTTTCACGGTCACGCGCTATAAGTAGGTGAAAGCCATGGAAGCCGCTTATTATGAAATCGGCAGGGACGGCCGGGCAGCCTGCCGCCTCTGCCCCCATCACTGCCACATCGCCTCGGGCCATCACGGACGCTGCCGGACGCGCTATTACGATGGTCATACCCTCCAGGCGCTGAATTACGGACAATGCACGGCTATCGCCCTGGACCCGGTCGAAAAGAAGCCCCTCGCCTATTTCCATCCTGGCTCGCTCATCTTGTCCCTCGGTTCATGGGGCTGCAATTTCACCTGTCCCTTCTGTCAGAACTGGCAGATTTCCCAGCAGGAAGCGCCCTTCCGGGAATTGACCCCGGAGCGGGCCCTGGCCCTGGCCCAACACTACGAGGCAGACGGCAACATCGGCCTGGCCTATACCTACAATGAACCAACGCTTAGTTATGAATTCATCATTCGGACAGCCCGCCTCGTCCATGAAGCCGGCCTGGTCAATGTCATGGTCAGCAACGGCTATATCGAAAAAGAGCCCCTCCGGGGCCTGCTGCCCTATATGGACGCCTGGAACATCGACCTCAAGGGATTCTCCCAGGACTTCTACCAGTCCCTCTGCGGGGCCTCCCTCCAGCCCGTGCTGGATACGATCGAAGCGGCCGCTGCCGTCAGCCATGTCGAAGTGACGACACTGGTCATTCCCGGCGAAAACGATGACCCAGCCCAGATGGACGCCGAAGCCCGCTGGCTGTCGTCCATCTCGCCGGACATCCCGCTGCACCTGACACGCTATTTTCCGCAGTATCACTGGTCCGCGCCGATGACGCCGTTAAGGACGCTGAAACAGCTGCAATCCGTTGCCAGCCGCTATCTCCATCACGTGCTGCTCGGCAATGTGTGAGACTGCCGTATCGCATAGGTTAAACGATTATTTTTAACTTCAAACTTGCATACCGCTTATAGCATGATATAATAAAGTACAATTTATTTTAATTTTTAAGAAGAAGTGGTGGTAAAGAATGGCATTAAAAGAATTTACTTTTAATATTGGTGAAACTACGCAGTCCGTCATGCTCCCGGAAGAACACATCGTCGGGGTCATGGAAGGAAAACACGTCCCCGCTATTGATGTCAAACAGGCGACTATCGACTGCATGCGTCATCCTATCGGCAGCGCGCCTTTACAGGAAAAAGTCCAGAAAGGTGATAAGGTCTGCCTCGTCGTCGCCGACGTCACCCGCACGTGGAACCATTCCAATCAATTCCTCATCTACATCATCGATGAATTGAATCTGGCCGGCATCCCCGATGACGACATCTACATCGTCTTTGCCCAGGGCTCGCACCGCGCCCAAACGCCGGAAGAAGACGTCCTCGTCTGCGGCGAAGAAGTCGTCCGCCGCATCAAGACCTATCAGCATGACTGCATGGACCCGACCCTCGTCGACTTCGGTACGACGAAGCTCGGCACACCGCTGAAACTCAATAAACACGTCGTCGACGCCGACAAAGTCATCATCGTCGACGGCATTACGACTCACCTCTTTGCAGGGTACGGCGGCGGCCGCAAGCTCATCCTGCCCGGCGTCTCCGGCTTTGAAACGATCCAGCGCAACCATTGCCACGCTTTAGCCGACGAATTCGGCCACGGCATCAATCCCAAGACGCGGGCCCTCAAGATCGATGGCAACCCGCTCAACGACGACATGGTCGAAGCTTGCAGCAAAATCAACCCGTGCTTCCTCGTCCACTCGGTCATCAACGGCGACGGTGAAATCTGCCGCATGGTCGGCGGCGACTGGTATGATGCATGGCGGGCTGGTACAGAAGCCGTCCTCGACATCCAGCGCGTCCCGATGAAAGAAAAATCGGACGTCGTCATCGCCTGCGCCGGCGGCTATCCCAGCGACGTCAGCCTCTACCAGGGCTGCAAATGCTATGACCCGGCCGAAATGGCGGTCAAAGACGGCGGCGTCATCATCGCCATCATGGAAGCCCGCGACATCAAAGAACCGGCCATCTACATGGACAGCTTCAAATACGACACAATGGAAGAAATGGAAACAGCCCTGCGGGCACACTTCACCATTCCCTTCTTCGTCGCCTTCAACCTCTTCTGCCTGACCCATAAAAATACGGTCATCCTGGTCACGCTGCCGCGCAATTTCGACGACATCCGCCGTACCGGCCAGATTCCGGTCGAAACCGTCCAGGAAGCCTGGGACCTGGCACAGCAGAAACTGAAAGAACAGGGCAAAGACAAGGACTACACCATCAACATCATGCCCCACGCCACCAAAGTCATGCCGATTTTGCTT
>CABMPA010000064.1 GCA_902388315.1 uncultured Megasphaera sp.
CCTGGAGCGGGCGCCCCACGTGGCGCCCCCTACAGAAAAAGGGACCGTCCGAAGGGCGGTCCTTTTTCTTGACATCTCCCGGCTGCGGACGGTATAATAAATCTGAAACATGTGACTGACGGAAGTGGAGTTACCACGGGGAGCATGATTCATACGAGCCGACCGTCTGGGCGAAACGTTCCAGAAGTGTCGGTATTTTTTTATTTTTGCTTAACTATTCAGGAGGAATCACCATGAAAGAACTGCAATTAAAATACGGCTGCAATCCCAACCAGTCGTCGGCCCGGGTTTATATGAAAGATGGCAGCGACCTGCCCTTTACGGTCCTCAACGGCCGCCCCGGTTATATTAATTTGCTCGACGCCTTCAACAGCTATCAGCTGGTCAAAGAATTGAAAGAAGCGACAGGCCTTCCGGCAGCGGCTTCCTTCAAGCACGTCAGCCCGGCTGGGGCTGCCGTCGCTACGGACATGAGTGATACCCTGAAAAAGATATACTGGGTCGACGATCTGAAATTGTCCCCCCTGGCTTCGGCCTATGCCTGCGCCCGCGGCGCCGACCGCATGAGCTCGTACGGCGATTTCGTCGCCTTGTCCGACGTCTGCGATGTCGAAACGGCAACGCTCCTCAAACGGGAAGTCTCGGACGGCGTCATCGCTCCGGGCTACAGCGACGAAGCCCTGGCTGTTTTAAAGACTAAGAAGAAGGGGAATTACTGCGTCCTCCAGATCAACCCGGATTACAAGCCGCGCCTCGTCGAATCGAAAGAAGTCTACGGCGTCACCTTCGAACAGGAACGCAACGAAGCTAAGATTACGACGGACCTCTTTCAGCATATTCCGACAAAAAATAAAGATATCCCGGCTGACGCTCAGCGCGATTTGATGATCGCCCTCATCACCTTGAAATATACCCAGTCCAACTCGGTCTGCTACGTCAAAGACGGCATGACTATCGGTGTCGGCGCCGGCCAGCAGTCCCGCGTCCACTGCACGCGCCTGGCTGGCAATAAAGCCGATATCTGGTGGCTCCGCCAGAATCCGAAAGTCCTGAACCTGCCTTTCCGCGACGATGTACGCCGTCCGAACCGCGACAACGCCATCGACGTCTACATCTCCGATGACTATGAAGACGTTCTGGCAGACGGCATCTGGCAGGACTTGTTCACGGAAAAACCGGAACCGCTCACACGGGAAGAAAAGAAAGCCTGGATCGCCCAGCTCCACGGCGTAGCCCTGGGCAGCGATGCCTTCTTCCCCTTTGGCGATAACATCGAACGGGCCCATCGCAGCGGCGTCGACTACATCGCCCAGGCCGGCGGCTCCATCCGCGACGACAATGTCATCGAAACCTGCGATAAATACAACATCGCCATGGCCATGACCGGCCTGCGCCTGTTCCATCACTAAGCGCTTCCCCCTGGGAAGAAAAAGGACCGTTCGCAGTGGAAGGGCCTTTGCTCTATAGTTTGTAGTATAGAGTTTGTAGTTTGCAGAAGATGGAAATTAAAAAAAATTCGCTAACAGCTTACAAAGGGACTGTCGCATGGGGGCTTCTGCCATCATGCGTAGTCCCTTTTCTAAAAACTACAAACTGCAAACTAAAAACTCCCAAAGAGGTGACATCATGAAAACCTGTACATCTGTCTGTCCTTACGACTGCCCCGATGCCTGCGGGCTCGTTGTTTCTGTCGATGGCGATCGCGTTGTATCCGTCGCCGGCGACGCGTCCCATCCTTTTACGCGCGGGACGTTATGCCCGAAGATGGCCCATTATGAGCGGACCGTCCATTCGCCGCGCCGTCTGACGACGCCGCTCAAGCGGACCGGTCCCAAGGGAAGCGGCCAGTTCGCGCCTATTTCCTGGGACCAGGCTTTGACTGCCATCGCCAAGGAATGGAAAGCTATCATTGCCGATGCAGGCGCCGAAGCCATCCTGCCCTATTCCTATGCCGGCACCATGGGCATTGTCCAGCACGATGCCCTTCATGGCTTCTTTTACCGCTTGGGGGCTTCTGAACTGGATCGGACCATCTGCGCTCCAGCCAAGGGACGGGGATTCAAAGATGTCATGGGCAGTACCCTGCCGACAGCGCCGCAGGCCGCCCAGGACAGCGACTGCATCTTCCTCTGGAGTATCCATATGCTGGCTACGAATATCCATTTCCGCCATGACGTCGAGGCAGCCCGTGCCCAAGGGGCCGTCGTCTGGTGTATCGATGCCTACCGCAACAGGACGGCCGACCTGGCTGACCACTTCGTCGCCGTCCGCCCCGGTACTGACGGAGCCCTGGCCCTGGGCATGATGCATGTCCTCGACCGCGACGGCCTGGCTGATGAAGCCTTCCTGGCCCGGAACGCTCTCGGTTGGGATGAATTGAAAACGACCGTCCTGCCCAAGTATACGCCAGAAGAAACGCAGCGTATCACCGGCGTACCGGCAGATATCGTCATCGAGCTGGCTCACGCTTACGGCCGGGCCCGGGCGCCTTTCATCCGCCTCGGCAGCGGCCAGTCCCGCTACCGCAATGGGGCCATGACGACGCGCCTCATCACCTGTCTGCCTGCCGTCGTCGGCGCCTGGGGGAAGGAGGGGGCCGGCCTCTTGACTTCCGCGTCGGCGTCGAAAGCCTATGATAAAGAAATCGTCACCCATTCTGATTGGAAACAGCCGGGCAAGCGCGTCGTCAACATGTGCTGTATCGGCCAGGCCCTGACGGAAGACGACCGCATCCGCAGCCTTTTCGTCTATGCCTCCAATCCGGCCTGTACGGCACCGGACCAGAACCAGGTCTTGAAAGGCCTCATGCGGGACGATTTATTTACCGTCGTCCACGAACGCTTTATGACTGACACGGCCCGTTATGCCGACATCATCCTGCCGGCGACGACGTCCCTGGAGCATGACGATGCCTACTATTCGTATGGGAATTATACGATCCAGTGCGGCTATGCCGCCATCCCGCCCGTCGGCCAGAGCCGCTCCAACTGGCGCGTCGCCTGTGACCTGGCTCATGCCATGGGTATCCGCGATGCTTTTTATGACCAGTCCGCACGGGATCTCGTCGAAGTCCTGGCTGCGTCGACGACGAAATGGCCTCGGCCCGTCGACCAGGAGCGCCTCGGTCAGGGCCTGCCGACGCCGCTGCCCATGCCGGCTGATTACCAGACCCGGTTCGGGACGCCGTCGGAAAAAATCGAGATATACAATCCGGCCTTGACGCCGGCCCTGCCGGACTATCAGCCTCTGGAGGAAGATGCCGGCGTCCTGGCCTTCGTCAATGGGCCGGATATGCGCATCCTCGATTCGTCCTTTAACGAGCGGGACGAACTGACGGCCGGTCATACGATGGACCTTTTCGTCCATCCCGATGATGCGGCCCGCTATAATCTGCAGGACGGCCAGACCGTGACCCTGGCCAACGAACGGGGCCAGGCCGATTTCACTGTCGTCATTTCCGACCGGACCGTACCAGGGCAGGTCGTCAGCGAAGGCGTCTGGTGGCGGGAACGGGTCAAAGGGCAGGGGGCCTCGGTCAACGTCCTCACCTCCCAGCGCCTGACCGACGAAGGCGCCGGCAGCACCTTCTACGACGTCCGCGTATCCATCGTACCGTAATAGTTGGTAGTTTGCAGTTTGTAGTTTTTAGCAGACGGGACTAAATTTAAAGCCATCCACGAGGCACGGCCTGCGACCTGCGGCCTGCGGGCCGCCCTTTGGGCGGCCCCTGCGAACTCTGACAAGTAAAAATACTTGACAGATGGGGCGGTTTCCGTTATAATACCAAAGTACGCTGTTTGAAAGGCGGTGAAGCCATGCTTGAAGATGTAGTCCGCAAGGGACGGCTCCTCGATTTGTACGGGCCTCTGCTTACGGAGAAACAACGGCGCTGCATGGAAATGTATTTCGACATGGACCTGTCCCTGAGCGAAATCGGGGAGGAACTGCACATTTCCCGCCAAGGTGCCTATGATATGCTCAAGCGCGCTTCCCATGCACTGGAAAATTACGAACAGCGCCTTCATCTGCTGGCCCGCTATGATGCGGTCCGGGATAAGATCGATGAAGTAGAGCGGCTTCTCGACCGGGAAGAACCGCAGACCCTTGAAAGAGCGAAACAGCTTTTGCATGAAATAGAGTTATAAAAGGAGGCCCCTTATGCCATTTGAAAGTCTGTCCGAACGATTCCAGGCAGCATTTAAAAAGCTTCGCGGCAAAGGGAAGCTTTCTGAAGAGGATGTCAGCGAAGCGCTGAAAGAGATGCGCCGCGCCCTTCTGGAAGCGGACGTCAACTTTGCCGTCACCAAAGATTTCATCAAGAAAGTCAAGGAAAAGGCCGTCGGCGAAGAAGTCTTCGGCAGCCTCAATGCGTCACAGACGGTCATCAAGATCGTCCGCGATGAACTGACAGAACTCCTCGGCGGGACACAGAGCCGGATTACCATTTCTCCGAAGCCACCGACCATCATTATGCTCGTCGGTCTCCAGGGGGCTGGTAAAACGACGACGGCTGCTAAATTGGCCAAGAAACTGAAATCCCAGGGCAAGAGCCCGCTCATGGTCGCTGCCGACGTCTACCGTCCGGCGGCTATCACGCAGTTGCAGGTCCTCGGCCAGGAACTGGACATGCCTGTCTACACCGAAGAAGGCAGCAAGGACCCCGTCGCCATTGCTCAGCACGCTATTCCCTATGCGACCAGCCATTTACGCGATGTCGTCATCATCGATACGGCCGGCCGTTTACATATCAATGAAACTCTCATGGACGAACTCATCAACATCAAGAATGAAGTTCATCCCCATGAAATCCTGCTCGTCGTCGACGCCATGACCGGTCAGGATGCCGTAACGGCTGCATCGGCTTTCGATAAAGCCCTCGGCATCGACGGTATCATCATGACCAAGCTCGATGGCGATGCCCGCGGCGGTGCCGCCTTGTCCATCAAGGCTGTCACGGGCAAACCGATCAAGTTCATCGGCGTCAGCGAAAAACTCGATGGCCTGGAAGAATTCCACCCGAACCGCTACGCATCGCGTATCCTCGATTTGGGCGACGTCGAAACGATCATCGAAAAAGCCCAGGCGGCTTTCGATGAAGAGTCGATGGAAAACATGAAGAAGACCATGAAAAGTGGCACCTTCACCTTCGATGACTTCCTGTCCCAGCTCCATATGATCAAGAAGATGGGCAATATGGGCAGTCTCCTGAGCCTCATTCCGGGCATCGGGAAATATAAGAAAGAACTCGACAAAGTCGACATGGACGGCAAAGAATTCAGACGAATCGAAGCCATCATCACATCCATGACGGCCCAGGAACGGTCGAGTGCCAATCCGAAAATGCTCATTAAGGACAGCCGCAAGCGCCGCATTGCCAAGGGCAGCGGTACGCGCGTCCAGGATGTCAACCGCCTCATCAAGCAGTTCGCAGAAATGCAGAAGATGATGAAGCAGGCCAAGAAAGCACAAAAGAATAAACGACGGGGTTTCATGCCGCGTCTGCCTTTTTAAATGGATTTCCCTTTTTTGTGGAAATAAGATACTATATCAAGGAGGTGATTTTCAATGATTAAAATTCGTTTGGCTCGTTTAGGTGCTAAAAAGAAACCGATCTACCGCGTCGTCGTCGCTGATTCCCGCGATGCTCGCAACAACGGTCGTCCGGTTGCTACATTGGGCATGTACGATCCGTCCAAAGACATGGACTCTCGTCTGACCGTCGATGCTGAAGCAGCTGTAGCATGGCTCGGCAAAGGCGCACAGCCGACAGATACGATCCGTTCTATCTTCAAAAAAGCTGGCATCATGGCTCAGTTTGAAGCATCCAAAAAGTAAGTGAGGCTGGATACTATGGAAGAATTGATTGCATGTATCGCCCGGTCCCTCGTCAAGAACCCGGATGCGGTTACAGTTACCAAGATTCAAAAAAAAGGCCTCGAAGTCTATCAGCTTCATGTCGCACCCGAAGATATGGGTAAAGTCATTGGCAAACAGGGTAAAATTGCGAAAGCATTGCGCCTTGTTGTCAAGGCTGCGGCAGTGAAGGCTAACAAGAAAGTATCAGTGGATATCGTATAGGAGGAACCATGGATCAGATTACATTGCGCGTTCCTGTCGCTGTTAAAGCAAAGGTTACGCAGGCCCTCAAGGATCGTATCCTCAAAGGTGCTGACCAGGCCCTGAGTGACATCGATCGGGAAATGCAGAACCTGGAATTCCAGGCCAAACGCATGATGACCGAACAAGCTAAAATCGATGCCCAGGGGTTGATTTCCTTGCGTGCTAAAGTAGAAGAACAGAAACAGCGTCTCGCCGCAGCCAAGGCTAAGGCACAGCACGACAGAGAAGAAGCTGAACAGTTGACAATCGGTTCCGAAATCAGACAAGGCACGCTTGAACAGACTGTCGTTGTCAATGTCGGCGATGATTTAGAAAAATTGATGGGAACGGAAATTTTGCTTGAAGACGGCAAGATCGTTTCTATCCGCCAATAGAATACGATGGCTGAGTTAGATCTCTTTACAATCGGTCAAATCGTTGCCCCGCACGGCGTGCGGGGTGATGTTCGTATTTATCCCGATACGGATTTTCCGAAACGATTCCTGAAAATGAAATACGGCTACATTGACGGCAAGAAATATGAAGTAGAATCCGCACGTCTTCATAAGCGGGTCGTCCTCATGAAATTTGCCGGCGTCGATGATCGCAACGCAGCGGAACTGCTGGTCAAGAAGGACCTGCAGGTACCGCGCGAAGATTTAGTGCCCCTGCAGAAAGGCCAGCACTACATCTATGACATCCTCGGCTCGGCCGTATATGACCTTCAGGGCCATGAACTGGGAAAACTTACAGACGTACTGCGCACGGGCAGCAACGACGTCTACGTCGTCACGGCTGAAGACGGCAGGGAAACCCTCCTGGCCGCCATTCCCGATGTCGTCAAGTCTATTGACGAAAGTGCCAAGAAAATCGTCGTTGATCCGCCGGAGTGGGTGGACGAATGAGAATCGACATTATCTCACTCTTTCCGGAGTTCATCGAAGCATTCTTCCAGCACAGCATCATCGGGCGGGCCCGGGCAGCCGGCCTGTTGGATCTGGATGTGACCAATCCCCGTAATTTCACGTATGACCGTCATCACATGGTCGATGATACCATTTATGGCGGCGGCTGCGGTATGCTCATGAAAGCAGCGCCTCTGTATGCGGCTGTCGAAGCCGTGCGGCGCCAGGTACCGCGGCAGCGCATCATCTTCATGGGGCCCGCAGGGCAGACCTTTACGCAGGCCAAAGCACGCGAGCTGGCGACATACGACCAGCTTATTTTATTATGCGGCCATTATGAAGGCGTCGATTACCGCGTCGAACAGGACCTGGCCGACGAAACCATTTCCGTCGGCGACTACGTCCTCACGGGCGGCGAACTGCCGGCTATGACTGTTACTGATGCCGTAGCCCGCATGATTCCCGGCGTTCTCGGTGCCGCAGCCGGGGCAGCCGACGATTCTTTTTACTCGTCGCTCCTGGAATATCCGCAGTACACCAAGCCTGCCGTCTTTCGCGGCATGGCCGTGCCGGAGGTCCTGAGAAGCGGCGACCACGCCAAAATCGATGCCTGGCGCCGGGAAGCCTCGCTTTCGCGGACGCTGGAATTACGACCGGACCTTTTGCAGCACTGTGATTTATCGCCGGCTGACCAAAAGATACTGGCTAAACTGAAAGGGGCGAAGAAATGATGAAATCCCCTTTATATGTCGGATTGGTTCATTATCCCATATATGATAAGAACTTCAACGTCATTGCCACGGCCATCACCAACTACGATCTGCACGACATTTCGCGGTCGGCCAAGACCTATGGCGTCAAGAAATATTTCATCATCCACCATATTCCGGGGCAGCTCGATATGGTGCATAAAATCATGGATTTCTGGGAAAGCCCGGCAGGCCGCAACTATAACGGCTACCGTACACAGGCTTTCGATATCGTAGACATCCGCCCGTCCATCGAAGCGGCTGTCGAAGCTGTCACCACCGCAGAAGGGAAGAAACCTTACGTCGTCACGACGGATGCGCGGACCTATGCCAACACGATTTCTTATAAGGATTTGCGGCAGAAGCGGGAAGAAGACGATACGCCGATCCTCCTGCTCTTTGGCACGGGCTATGGTATGACAAAAGAAACGATGGAAAAATTTGATTTCATCCTGGAACCAATTTACGGGGCCGGGGAATATAATCACTTATCTGTCCGTTCGGCAGCTGCTATCATCTTAGATCGCCTGGCCGGCGAAGATTGGTGGAAATAAAGGGAGGCATTTGAATGTCTGGACATTCTAAATGGGCGAATATTAAACGTAAAAAAGGGAAAAACGACGCAATCCGCGGTAAGATTACGACCAAGATCGGCCGTGAAATCACGATTGCTGTCCGCATGGGCGGTCCGGACCCGGTCGGCAACATGCGTCTGAAGCTGGCCCTTCAGAAAGCAAAAGAAAACAATATCCCGAAAGATAACATCAAACGGGCTATCCAGAAAGGCGCCGGCGCTACGGAAGGCCAGAACTACGAAGAAATCGTATACGAAGGCTACGGCCCGGCTGGCGTTGCCGTTACGGTCAACGTCCTCACGGATAACCGCAACCGCGCAGCAGCTGCTGTCCGCCACGAATTCTCCAAATCCGGCGGCAACCTCGGTGCTACAGGCTGTGTCAGCTGGATGTTCCACAACACGGGCATCTTCGTCGTCAACCGTGACCAGGCCGATGAAGACCAGATCATGGAAGTCGCCCTCGAAGCCGGTGCTGATGACGTAAAAGTCTCCGATGAAGACTACGAAATCATCACTACGCCGGAAGCTTTCGATGCTGTCGAAAAAGCCTTGGCTGACAACAACATCGAAACGGAACACGCATCGATCACCATGGTTCCGGAAAACACAATCAAACTCACCGGTGAAGACGCTGAAAAAATGGAACGCTTCGTAGACGCCCTCGACGAACTCGACGACGTTCAGGACGTATACCACAACGCAGAACTCCCGGAAGAGGAAGAATAAAAGTGGTTAGTGGCTAGTTGTCAGTGGTTAGTAAATGGCTTTAAATTTAGAACCATTCACTACAAACTGCAAGCTGCAAACTAAAAAAGGCGCTGTCACAAAGACAGCGCTTTTTTACTAGCCACGAACCACGAGCCACGAGCCACGAGCCTCTAGCCTCTAGCCCCTAACTGCTAGTCCCTAACCCCAAATTTCTAAACCGTTGTAATAACAACAGATTCCCTCTGCTATCCATGGTATACTACGTTCAGAAGTTGAGAGAAGCTCACTTAGAGATAAGATAAAATTCATCTACATACTTAGGAGGTAGTTACTATGTTGAAATCTGTTTTGAATAAATTTGCTATGAATGAAAAGGTTACGTCCGATATGATCATGGGCGATATCATCCGCCTTCATCCGGAAGTCGTCGATACCCTCATTTCCCAGGGGATGCACTGCCTGGGCTGCCCGTCGTCGCAGCAGGAAAGCCTGGCCAATGCCTGCTTCGTCCACGGCCTCGACCCGGAAGTCGTCACCAAAGCCGTCAACGTTGCCATCGAAGCGAACAAACAGTAAGAGGAGGACATATCATGAGCGCATTTTTAGGACCCATCCATTTTTGGTTATACAATAAAATCCAGTTCCAGGAAAGCCTGATCGACGAACTCATCCGCTATGCATCCAGCCAGGGCTGGTCTGACAGCGACCTGGCCGATAAATACGGCAGCAAGGACCGCCGCAAACTCGATGAAGTCATCGACGAATCGAACATCCACGGCTGGCTCCAGTCGCG
>CABMPA010000065.1 GCA_902388315.1 uncultured Megasphaera sp.
CGGTGACCAGGATTTCCATATCGTCGTAGCCGCTCATATCATTGGCTGCGATGAAACCGCCCTTGTCTTCGCCAAAAGGCAGGACATGAACGAAGGGACAGCCATCGTAATGCGCTGCCAGGACCTGCCATACATCCTTTGCCGTGACTTTCTTGGCCAGCAGCTGACTGAAGAAAGGAATCATGACTTCCATGCCACTGTAATAATCATCGACAATAGGCGTAAAGACCGGTTCCTGCGTCAAATGGCAAATCGTCACGATTTCCGGCAGGTGCTTGTGCTGCTGTACCAGTCCATACTGGCGGGGGGCATATAAGTCTGCGCCCTTTTCCCCTTCATACTGGGCAATCATCTTCTTGCCGCCGCCGCTGTATCCGGTCAGGGAAAAAGCCGTCACCGGATAATCAGCCGGAACGATTCCCGCTGCCGTCAGCGGCTGTAAAATGGAAATAGCACCGCTGGCGTGGCAGCCCGGATTGCCGACGCGGTCACTTTTGGCAATGGCATCGGCCTGCTGGGGCGATAATTCAGGGAACCCATAGGTCCAGCCCGGTGCCACCCGCCGGCCTGTCGACGTATCGATGAGGCGGACATCACAGCCTTCTGCCAGTTGTACGGCTTCAGCTGCAGCCCCGTCAGGGAGACAAAGGAAAGCGATGTCGGCCTGTTTCATGCAGGCCCGGATGGCGTCGGGATCCTTGCGGACATCGTCAGCAATGGGGACCAGTTCGATATCCTGGCGGGTACTGAGCCGTTCATGAATCCGAAGGCCCGTCGTCCCTTCATGACCATCAATGAATACTTTCGTTTTCACACTTCATCACTCCTATATCTCATGGGCTGTGCCCTGACTATTACTTGAATTTTTATTCATTATAGATGCATTTTAATATTTTGTCAAGAATTATGCACGATTTTTTACATAAATAATCGTAAATAACCGTAGGGGCCGTCCCAGAGGGCCTTTCTGGCCCGTCAGGTGCCAACCAACGGAAGGCGCAGGACGGTTGCCAGAACGGACAGCAGAGGCTGCGGCCCGCCTGAATCCCGTTGATAACGCGGTCCCTAGACCGCAAACGTCAACCATCCACAAAGGTAAGCGACGCCCCCTCTCTGCCGGCATCGAGCCGGACCTTGACGCCGTAAGGGATGAAGGCTTTATCCTTGGTATGGCCGACGGGCAGCCCTTTGATGGCCGGTTTTCCAGCCAGGTGGGCATAATAATCCAGGACCTGTTCCGTCGTGAAGTCGCCGGGGTCATGGGGGCAATCGGTGAAATCCCCGTAGGCAATGGCGGCGACGCGGGACAAAAGACCGCTCTGCCAAAGCTGATTCAGCATGCGGTCGATGCGGTAAGCATCTTCGCCGGTATCTTCCAGGACCAGGATACAGCCCGTTCCATCGAGGGCATAAGGCGTGCCGACCAGGGACGTGAGTACCGTCAGGTTGCCGCCGACAATCGGTCCTTCCGCCTGTCCCGGAACGAGGGTCGTCAGCTTCCGCCCAGCCGGCAGGGCCAAGGGCCCTTGCCATTCATTCGTCGTAAGGCCCCGGAAGAACTGGCCTGCCGTATAGGCATCGGAGCCGCCGAGGGTGACCATGAGCGGTCCATTGGCTGTGACTAAGCGGCATTTTTCCCAGAGGGCAAGCTGCAAGGCGGTCACATCGCTGAAGCCGATGACCAGCTTGGGGTGAGCCGCAATATATTCATAGTCCAGCTTGTCAAGGATACGCGCCGAGCCATAACCGCCATTGAGGCAGATAATGGCCTTGACATCATCGTCGTGGAACAAGGCGTTGATGTCACCGGCCCGTTCGGCATCGGTCCCGGAAAAGAAGCCATAATTCCCATGGACCGTCGGCATCTCCTTGATGCGATAGCCAGCCTGTTCCAGCCGGACTACGGCAGCGGAAATATTCTGGCCCTCATCGTGCGTCGCCGGCGCTGCGATGCCGATGCAGTCACCGCGATGCAGTGCCGGTCCCCGCAAAGCGCTTCCCGGCCTTACTCCCCCTTGTAGTAATGCTCCATCCCCTTGGCATAGCCATAGTCATCATTCAGATACTGGCCCGTCTTCTGCTTGTAGCAAAGATTGACAGCGACGAAATCGGCAATCTGATTGTGCTTGAGTTCTTTTTTGCGCATAGGGATTTCCTGCCAGCTATGGGTCGAATCATTATACAACCAGGCCTGACCGTGGGCGACCTTATAGGTCAGCGTATACTGCCCTTCGATATTTCCCGAATCCTCTGGCGACCGGAAGAGATTAACCTTGAAAATCCAGCCCTGACCGTCATCCTTCACGGTTTCCATCGAACTCAAATCGACGTACATCTCATAGCCCATGCCAAAATTAATCGGCCGGTAATGACTATTAGAAGCCAGCGGACTGTTGAAAAAAGCCTGGCCACTGCCAAACCCGCCGAAGGCCACAACAGCCCCCAAAGACAACATGACCAAACCGCGTTTCATATTCATACAAAAACCTCCCTTCAAAGTATGCCTTTATTATACGACAAAAAAGGCACTGTCGCATTAAGACAGTGCCTTTTTGAGTTTGATGTATGAAGTTTGATGTTTGATGTGGATGGTTTTAAATTTAAAAGCCATCGCGATGAACGATGAACTACGAACGAACAACGAAAAGTTATTCCATATCGTAATCCTGCAGGGCAGCGACGTGGTGGTAGCCATCGTTCTTGCCTTTGTTGGCAAAGACGCGGAGGACTTCACGGGCTGTATCGAGGGAGGTCAGGCAGGGAACGGCGAGTTCTACGGCCATGCGGCGGAGGTTGAAGCCGTCGCGTTCCGGGTGCTTGCCATAGGTCAGGGTGTTGAGGACCAGGTCGATTTTGCCGTTGCGGATCAGGGTGGCGATATTCTGGCCGCCTTCGTGGATCTTGCGGACGATGTCGACGGGCATGCCATGGTCGTTGAAGTATTTGCCCGTCCCTTCGGTAGCGATGATGTGGTAGCCCAATTCCTTGAAGCCTTCAGCCAGCTGGAGGGCTTCGGCCTTATCGCGGTCGGCGACGGTGACGAGAATCGTACCGCCGGCAGGAATCTTCATCTTAGCGCCGTTGACGGCTTTGTACAGGGCTTCGGAGTAGGAATGGCCGATACCCATGACTTCGCCAGTCGATTTCATTTCCGGCCCGAGGGCGATTTCAGCCAGGCCGATCTTGCTGAACGAGAAGACCGGAGCCTTGGCAGCGACGTGTTTTTTAGCCGGCATGAGGCCGCTGTGATAGCCCATATCCTTCAAGGTTTCGCCGAGAGCGATGCGGGTTGCGATTTCGACAATTGGGAAATGGGTGACTTTGCTCAGGAAAGGAACGGTACGGCTCGAACGCGGGTTGACTTCGATGATGTACAACTTGCCGCGGGAAACGACGAACTGGATGTTGACCGAGCCTTTGACCTGGAGTTCCAGAGAAATGCGCGTCGTGTAGTCGACGATCTGGTCGATCATATCCTGGTCCAGATGCTGCGGCGGATAGACGGCGATCGAGTCACCGGAATGGACGCCGGCCCGTTCGACCTGTTCCATGATGCCCGGAATATAGACGTCGGTCCCATCGGCAACGGCGTCGACTTCGACTTCACGGCCGACCATGTATTCGTCGATGAGGATCGGGTGATCCGGCGAAGCGATGACGGCTTCACGGAGATAGCGTTCCAATTCTTTTTCGTTATAAACGATTTCCATAGCCCGGCCACCGAGGACGTAAGACGGGCGGACGATGAGCGGGAATTCCAATTCCTTGGAAACCTTCATGGCTTCCTTATCGCTGGTCGCGATGCGGCCATCCGGACGGGGGATGTTCAATTTAGCCAGGACTTCGTCGAAACGTTCGCGGTCTTCAGCCCGGTCCATGCCGTCGACAGACGTACCGAGAACGGTGACGCCCCGTTTAGCCAGGGGAGCTGCCAGGTTGATGCCCGTCTGGCCGCCGAACTGGCAGATGACGCCGACCGGTTTTTCCTTGTCGACGACAGCCATGACGTCTTCGACTGTGAGCGGTTCAAAATACAGGCTGTCCGACGTATCGAAGTCGGTGCTGACCGTTTCCGGGTTGTTATTGACGATGATGCTGTTCATACCAGCTTTGCGCAGGGCCCAGGCCGAATGGACCGAGCAGTAGTCGAATTCGATACCCTGGCCGATGCGGATCGGGCCGGAACCGAGGACGATGACGCTCTTCTTGCCAAGCGGCTTGACTTCGTCTTCATCGGCATAGCAGGAATAGTAGTACGGCGTAGCGGCTTCAAATTCAGCAGCACACGTATCAACCATCTTGAAGGTCGGCGTAATGCCGTGGTCGAGGCGGAACTGGCGGACTTCATCTTCCGTCTTATTGGTAAAGCCGGCGATGATAGCGTCAGGCATGCTGTAGCGTTTAGCCAGGCGGATGTTATCGACGGTCAGATTATTGCGCTTCAAGTCGGATTCCAAGTCGATGATGTTCTTGATCTTATGGAGGAACCACAGGTCATAGCCCGTGATGTAATGAATCTTTTCTTCACTGATGCCGAGGCGCAGGGCCTGAGCGACGACGAAGAGCCGTTCATCATCCTGCTTCTGAAGGAGTTCGACGATGTCGATGAGGGACTTGCTTTCGAGCTTCTTCATGGAAATATAGTTGACGCCGATTTCCAGGGAGCGGACGGCTTTGAGCAGGGCCCCTTCAAAGCAGCGGTCGAGGGCCATGACTTCGCCGGTTGCCTTCATCTGCGTGCCCAAAGTCTTGTCAGCGAGGGCGAATTTTTCAAAAGGCCAGCGCGGGAATTTGACGACACAATAGTCGAGGGTCGGTTCGAAGCAGGCCGTCGTCTTGCCGGTGACGGCGTTGGTGATCTGGTCCAAGGTCAGGCCCGTAGCGACTTTTGCGGCAACCTTGGCGATAGGATAGCCCGTCGCCTTGGAAGCCAGGGCCGACGAACGGCTGACACGGGGATTGACTTCGATGACGTAATACTGGTTGCTGTTCGGATCGAGGGCGTACTGGACGTTGCAGCCGCCTTCGATTTTCAAGCGGCGGATGATGGCCAGGGACGCTGTACGCAGCATCTGGTACTGCAAGTCGTTCAGGGTCTGGCTCGGTGCGACGACGATGGAGTCACCTGTATGGATGCCGACAGGGTCGATATTTTCCATGTTGCAGACGATGATGCAGTTATCGGCCTTATCGCGCATGACTTCATATTCGATTTCCTTCCAGCCGGCAACAGAGCGTTCGACGAGAATCTGGTTAATCGGGCTCAGTTTGATGCCGCGCGTGGCAATCATGAATAATTCGTCTTCGTCGTGAGCGATGCCGCCGCCTGTACCGCCGAGGGTAAAGGCCGGACGGACGATGATCGGATAGCCAATCTTATCGGCGAATTCGATGGCCGACGGAACGTCTTCAAAGATGTCACTTTCCGGTACCGGCTGGTTGATGTCCTTCATGGCTTTCTTGAAGAGTTCACGGTCTTCGGCTTCTTCAATAGCCGACAGATGCGTCCCCAAAAGCTGGACGTTATATTTTTCCAGGACACCGGCATTAGCCAGCTGGACCGCCATGTTCAGGCCGACCTGGCCGCCGAGGGTAGCCAGCAGGCCATCAGGGCGTTCTTTCTCAATGACTTCTGTCACGTAGTCGAGGGAAATCGGTTCGACATAGACGCGGTCGGCAATGTCTTCGTCGGTCATGATCGTTGCCGGGTTGCTGTTGATGAGGACGACTTCCAGTCCTTCTTCCTTCAAGGCACGGCAGGCCTGGGTGCCGGCATAGTCAAATTCTGCGGCCTGACCGATGATAATAGGGCCCGAACCGATAACGAGTACTTTCTTCAATCCTTCTACCATGTTAGTTTTCCTCCATCATCTTGACGAATTGTGTAAACAGATACAGATTATCAGTCGGTCCCGGCGAAGCTTCCGGATGATACTGGACGCACATGATTTTCTTGGACGGGACTTCAAAACCTTCAAGGGTGTTGTCGTGGAGGTTGCGGTGTGTAACGACGACGTCATCAGGCAAAGAAGCTTCGTCGATGACATAGCCGTGGTTCTGGGACGTAATGTAGACGCGGCCCGTGCGGATGTCCTTGACCGGATGGTTGGCACCGCGGTGGCCAAAAGCCAGCTTGCGGCTCTTGCCACCCAAAGCCAGGCCGAGCATCTGAAGGCCCAGGCAGATACCAAAAATCGGTTTCTTGCCGATCAGCTTCTTGACTTCTTCGACGATGTACGGGACATCTTTCGGGTCGCCAGGGCCGTTACTCAGGAAGATGCCGTCCGGATTGACGGCCAGGACTTCTTCGGCCTTAGTTTCAGCCGGGAAAATGGTCAGGCGGCAGTCGCTGTTGACCAGTTCGCGCAGGATGTTGGCTTTGGCACCGTAGTCCATGACGGCGACGTGGAAGCGGCCATCGCCCATGTGCTTGATGTCCCGCGTCGTGACGCGGCGGACGAGCTGTGTTTCCAGCGGCGTATCGAAAAGCTCCTTGACAGCGCTTTCTTCCATCGTTTCCGGTACGATGACGCCCTTCATGACGCCCTGGCTGCGGATGGCCCGGGTAATGGCACGCGTATCGACGCCATAAAGGCAGGGGATGTGGTGTGTCATAATAAAGGTAGACAGTTTGCCTTCATTCTGCCAGTTGCTCGGTTCTTCACAGAGCTCGCTGACGACGAAACCGGCAGCATAGGGCCGGTCGGCCTGTTCGATTTCGTGGAACAAGCCGTAGTTACCGATGAGCGGGTAGGTCATGGTAATGATCTGGCCGGCATAGGACGGATCGGTAAACGTTTCCTGATAGCCTGTCATGCCCGTATTGAAGACAACTTCGCCGACAGCCGGTTCATCCATCAGCATGTTGCCATAAAATTTCTGTCCGTTCTCTAATATGAGGACACCTTTCATCATAAAACCTCCCCGTTTTTCATTACAATTTTACCATTGACGATGGTAGCAGCAGCCTTGCCTTTGAAAATCATTTCATCGAAAGGCGACGCTTTTCCCTTGGAATAGAATTTCGAGGAATCTACCGTCCATTCTTTATCGAGATCGAGTACAGTCAAATCGGCATCCTTGCCCGGTGCGATGACGCCGGCATCGAGGCCGAGGATCTTGGCCTGTGCCGTCGACATGGCATTGACCAGGGTCATGAGGTCGATATGGCCCGTATGATACATATAAGTCAGCATAGCGCCGACGCTCGTTTCCAGGCCGACGAAGCCGCTGGGAGCCAGGTTGAATTCCTGGTCCTTTTCTTCCCATTCATGAGGTGCATGGTCGGTGACGACGGCATCGATGGTACCGTCCTGCAAGCCGGCGACGCAGGCTGCGCGGTGTTCTTCCGAGCGGATTGGCGGGTTGACTTTATACCGTGTTTCAAAAGTGCGCAGGGCTTCGTCCGTGAGGATGAGGTGCTGCGGCGTGACTTCTGCCGTAACCTGGACGCCGCGTTTCTTGGCCTGGCGGACTAGTTCGACGGCGTTCTTGGTGCTGATGTGAGCGATGTGGACCGGCGTGTGTGTCGCTTCGGCCAGGAAAATGTCGCGGGCGACGGCAATGTCTTCAGCGACAGCCGGACGGCCTTTGATGCCCAGTTCGTTGGAAACGACACCTTCATGCATGTTGCCGCCTTCGACAAGGCTCTGTTCTTCGCAGTGGTCGATGATGACCTTGTGGAACATGCTGGCATATTCCATGGCTTTGCGCATGAAATCGCAGTTTTCTACGTAACGGCCGTCATCGGAGAAAGCGGCGACGCCTTCTTTGGCCATGGCGCCCATAGCGGCCAGTTCCTGCCCCTGAAGGCCCTTGGAAATAGCGCCGATGATTTCGACTTTGACCTTGGCTTCCCGTTCGATCTTATACTTCATGCCGTCGACGATAATGGCCGAATCGATGACTGGCTTGGTATTCGGCATGGTAGCTACGCGGGTGATACCGCCAGCAGCAGCGGCCTTCGTCCCCGTTTCAATCGTTTCCTTGCCGGACTGGCCGGGCTGGCGGAGATGGACGTGCATATCGATGAAGCCCGGTGCTACGACGAGGCCCGATGCGTCGAAGACTTCGGCCCCGTCAGCGCTCAGATTGGCTCCGACTTCCTTAATTTTACCATTTTCAATGAGAATGTCACAAATTTCATCCTGCTGCATGGCCGGATTTACGACTCTGCCGCCTTTAACGAGTAGTGTCAACGTCATCGCCTCCCATAATTGTCAGATATAATACGGCCATACGGACGGATACACCGTTCTTGACCTGTTCCTGGATCGAAGAAAATTCACTGTAGCAGGTATCCGGTTCGATTTCGATGCCCCGGTTCATGGGACCCGGATGAAGGACGAGGACGTCGTCTTTGGCCCACTTGAGGCGGTCGCGGTTGATACCGAAGAGCGAATTGTATTCACCGGCGCTGGGGAAGAAGCCGATGCCCTGGCGTTCTTTCTGGATACGCAGGACGTTGATGACGTCCGCATCCTGGATGGCTTCCTTCAAGTCATAGTGGACTTTGACACCCATGGCTTCCAATTCCGGCTGGAGCAGTGTCCGCGGACCGACGAGGTGGACGTCAGCGCCCATGGTCTTGAGACCGTAGATATTGGAGCGGGCTACGCGGCCATGGTCGATATCGCCGACGATGACGACTTTCAAGCCGTCGAGGCGGCCTTTGACTTCCTGGATAGTGAACATATCGAGGAGGCCCTGCGTCGGATGTTCGTGGGCACCGTCACCGGCGTTGATGATGATCGGGTCGACGCAGCGGTCGGCAAACCACGGCGAACCTTCCTGTTTCTGACGCATGACGATGGCATCGACACCCATGGCCGTTACCGTCAGCAGGGTATCGCGGAAACTTTCGCCTTTCTGGATGGAGCTTCCCCGCGGCGTGAAGTTGATGACATCGGCGCCGAGATACTTGGCAGCCATTTCAAAGGAGCCGCGCGTACGCGTGCTCGGTTCCCAGAACATGTTGACCACCGATTTCCCTTTGAGCAGGGATAACTTCTTATTCCCGCTGTTGACGACGGCTTTCATCTTCTTAGCTACCTGCAGTATCAATTCAATTTCTTCTTTCGGTACTCCCTGGAGCCCCAACAGGCTTTTGCCCTGTATACTAACCATCGAATCCTCCTTGTAAAAAAAAGACCTCTGCCGCAGGGCAAAGGTCATATTATAAGCATGGCAAAATATGTCCCTTTTTAGCCTCTCCGGACTATATTAAAGGTACAATCTGAAAGTATTAGAATCGCACAGCCTCACGGGACTGCCACATATTCTTCTATATATTGTATCGGCCAGGGCCTATAAAGTCAAGCAGTTTTTTCACGACTTCAATCCGTCGAGGCCGGCGTAATGGTCACGGCCTGGGGCGTAATGGTGACGCTGTTGTAAAAGGCTTCAAAGAGCTGGGCCGGGACGTACATCGTACCGTTGACATTGACCGGGCCGGCACCGTACTGGAAGATGTGGTTCAAGTTGACCTTCTTGATCGTCCCGATCCGTTCGTACCAGTCTTCACCGGGTTTGACGATGATATAGGCGATATTCATCTCGACGCGGACGCTCTGGTCGTCAGGATCCCAGGTCACGGTATAACCGAGTTGTTCCGCCACTTTACGCAGAGGAATCATGACCACGTTATTTTCCTGTAATACGGCTCCATCAGCCGGGTCCATGACCTTGCCGGCAACGGTCAGCTGGCACTGCTGGATCGCCGTCAGCCCCGGAATCGACGTATACGGCCCCATAACCGGTCCTTCATCATAGGCCCAGGCCGGCCCGCAAGCCAAAGCCGCCACGACCATCGCTAAGATA
>CABMPA010000066.1 GCA_902388315.1 uncultured Megasphaera sp.
ACTAGCCACTAGCCACTAGCCACTAGCCACGAACATTATTTCACATTTTTCGTCGCATCGATGCCGAGGGCTCTCATGATGCCAAAGAATACTTCGGTGTTATCCATGACGCCCTGGAAGTATTCCGAGCCGGGTCCTTCGGCGTTGAGCGGTACGTCGTCGGCAGCATGGCATTCGTCACCGATGGTATCGGGGATATCAGCCGGGACGAGTTCCCAGGGATCGCCGTCGTGATGGCGGGCCGGATTGGCTTTTTCGACGACTGTCGATACCTGATGGTATTCGGTCTTATCGCCAGCCTGTTGGGCTTCCTGTTTGGTAACGGTCTGGGAAACGGTCGGCAGCGTCGGTTTCTGCTGGAAGTGGAAGTTTTCGTAATATTCCGGATGGTTTGCATACTGAACAGCCAGGGTGACATCGGGATCGGGGTTATCCGGGAAGCCATCGTGGTTGGCATCGGTAAAGGTCGGGAAAATGGAGTCAGCGTAGGTGCGGACAGCGGCCAGCCCTTTCTTGCCGTCCCGTTCATGGTAGGTCCCGGTAATGGAAGCGCCGTGAGCATGGTCGGCGACGACGATGATCAGCGTATTGTCCCCATGTTCTTTATTCCACTTCTGGGCGTATTCGATAGCCTTGTCGAATTCGATGGTATCATAGGTTGCCCGCTGCCAATCCATGGCATGGAGCTGTTTGTCGATGGAAGCCCCTTCAATCATGGCAAAGAAGCCTTTCGGGTTTTTGCTGAGGATATCCAGGGATTTCTTGGTCATATTGATGAGGTTCGGCTGGTCCGTATATTTGCCGAGGACTTCCGGGTTCTTGAGCATTTCCCGGTCGATATAGACGTTCATCGTGCCCGGATGGAACAGGCCCAGGAGCGGTTTATTATCCGGTGCGGCCATCATTTCTTTAGAATTCGTGACAAAGGTGTAGCCTTTATCCTTGAATTCCTGGATGACGTTCTGGTTATCATGGCGCTTCGAGCCCTGTTCGGACTGCGGGATGTAACGGCGCGAACCGCCGCCCATGATGACGTCCGGGCGATGATAATCTTCGAGGTATTCCGAAGCGATGTAGTCCTGGTTGGCACGACGGCGCGTATGACCGACCATGGCAGCCGGCGTGGCATCTGTCGATTCAGCCTGGGTGATGATGCCGACGGACATGCCGCGGCTGCGTTTTACGATTTCCGAAATATTTTCGACACGCGGATCATCGAAGGGGTCCTTCGTAGAATCGGCATAGACGCCCAGGGCATTGACGACGGATTTATGGCCGGTCGCATAGGCCGATGCCGAGTTGGCACTGTCTGTCGTCAGGGAATCGTAACCGCTGGTCGTAATCAGGCAGTTATGGGGCATCTTTTCCATGGCCAGCAAGTCATTGTACTTGCCGTTGGTCATGCCTTTGGAAATGATGCGGGCCATTTCGCGGGCCTGCAGGGACATGCCGTCGCCGACGAAGAGGATGACGTTCTTGGCCTGTCGCTGGGCTTTTTCCTGGACAACGGTATAGCGGGCATCGGCGGAATTAGCGCCATCGGCATCGGTAGCCGTCGCTTTTACCGTATAAGAACCGGTTTTGGGGAAATTGACCTGATTGGCACGATATGAAATGACACCGTTGCCCAAATCCTTGGTATCCAATTTCTGACCAAAGAATTTATCGGCTTTCTGTCCATTGACGGTAATGTCGACATTTTTCAGATTCTTGGCTTTCGATACTTCGACGTCGAAATCGAATTTGGCACCAGCCAGGAATTTAGCATTATCGACAGGAAGGATGCGGACATCCGCCGCCTGTACACCGGGAATAAATCCTGCCAATGAGCCGCAGGCTACCATAGAAAGAATTGCTCGTTTCAACCATTGTCGTTTCATATCATGACCTCCTGAGTTTCGTAACATATTCGACATGGTAAGTATAAAATCCTTATACATAGAAAAGGTCAAATCTATGTATAATTTCTGTATAATTCGAAGAAGGAAGTGTATACAAATGATTTATAGCTGCTTTGACATCGGCGGCACAGCCATTAAATTCGGCCTTCTGGATGAAACGGGCCGCTTCCACAAAAAAGGCAGCCTGCCGACGGAAGCCCAGGCCGAAGGCGGTCTCGGCATCGTCCATAAAGTCCGCGCCCTCATCCAGCGCCAGCTGGCTGACCATCCCCTGGCCGGCATCGCTATCTCGACGGCCGGCATCATCAATCCTCAGACCGGTACAGTCGATTATGCGTTATCCATCCCCGGCTATACGGGAACGAAATGGAAAGCCATCCTGGAAGATGAATTCCAGCTCCCCTGTATCGTCGAAAATGATACCAACTGCGCCGCCCTGGGCGAATGGTGGCTCGGTGCAGGCCGTGAGATGGACACGTTGTTTGCCGTCACCATCGGTACCAGTATCGGCGGGGCTTTTATTGAAAACGGGCATATTCTCCAGGGAACCCGCCATGCCGCCGGGGAAATCGCCTATATGCACATTCCCGCCGGCCGCCTCCACGACGTCGCCTCGGCGACATATCTCTGCCGGGAAACGGCACGCCAAAAAGCCGCCGACCCGGAAAAGGTCGACGGCTATAAAGTTTTTCAATTAGTCCGTCAAGGAGATTCATCAGCGCTGGCCGCTCTCGATGCGTTCTGCCAGAATCTGGCCGATGGCCTGGCCAATATCGCCTGCCTGTGTAATCCCGACGGTATCGTCCTCGGCGGCGGCATCATGGCCCAAGAGGAGATCCTGCGGCCAAGACTGGAAAAAGCCTTAGCCGCGCGATTGCCGGCTATGATGCTGCCGCCGAAAGGGCTGGCCTTTGCCAAGCGGCAGAACGACGCCGGTATGTTGGGGGCGTTGTATCTCTTGCTGCACCAGAAAACAGGCCCTCAATGATTCAGTTTGGTGCGGACGATACGGGTTACTTTTTCATCGACTAAGGCCCGGAATTGCGCATTGTTCTTATATTCCTTCAAGAGGCCGTCATAGGTTTCCCGTTCGTGGGCATATTCATGGCAGACCAGGACCATATCGGCACCGGCCTTGATGGCCATGACGCCCATGTCGGCAAAGGCATAGTGCTTGGCCATGGCCCCCATTTCCATATCGTCGGAAACGATGAGGCCCTGGTAGCCGAAGGTGTTGCGCAATAAATCGGTCATGATCGGCTTGGAGACACAGGCCGGCAGGTTCGGATCCAGCGCCGGGAAGGTGACGTTGGAGACCATGATGAACATTTTCTGATTGTCTTCGCTCTGGATGAGGTTTTCAAAGGGCTTCAAATCCTGCTTCATCAAGTCATCCTTGGAACTGTTGACGCTGTCGCCGTCGATGTGCGGATCCGTCTTGACCTTGCCGATGCCTGGGAAATGTTTGAGGGAACACCAGATTCCCGTCTGTTCATAGCCGGCAATAGCTTCATGGGCGAACTGCGTCACGACGCCGGGGTCGAGGCTGTACGACCGTTCGGCCTGGGAGCCGAGGTCGACGACGGGTGCAAAATTGACGTTGATGCCCAATTTCTTCAACTCAGTCCCCGTCGTGACAGCCCACTGTTTCGCCTGAGCCGGCTGGCCGCTCTGGCCGATAGCCTGTTCCGACGGTACGGGCGGAAAGGCCTTGCGCATGCGCAGGACCTGGCCTCCTTCCTGATCAAGGGCAATGAATGGCATGACACCGCTCTTCTTGCGGATCGTCGTGTCTATTTTTTTCGTCAAATGCTGGACCTGTTCGGGCGTATCCATATTGCGGTCGAATAAGATGATATTCCCGGCATGACAGTATTCCAGCTGGCGCTGGCCCTGGTCGTCGATGGTTGTCCCGGCCAGGCCGATCATCATGAGCTGGCCGACCTTCACTTCCGGTGACATCTTGGCGACGAGCCGTGACGCTTCATCTTCCTGCACCGCCCCCTTAGAAGGAGCCGCCGGGCCCGTTGACGCCGGCGACCGGCCCCAGAAAAACCAGGCCCCTGCGGCCAGGAGTACCAGGACGGCGATAGCCAGGAAGATGCCGCTCTTGGGATTACGCTTCTTCATTATATGCCAGCTCTCCGGCGATGACCGTCTGTTTTACGTGGAAATCGTTGCTGTCCAGGATAGTAATGTCCGCCTGTTTCCCTTCTTCCAGGGAGCCGATGCGGTCATAGACGCCGAGGGCCTTGGCCGGATTGACGGTGGCCATGGCGACGACTTCGGGAATAGAAGCGCCGGAATTAATCAGGAAGTGGAGAACCACTTCATTCATGGGTGCAATGCTGGCAGCCAGGGTTCCATCGGCCAGGCGGGCTTCGCCATTCTTGACGAAGACTTTCTGACCGCCCAGACTGGACTCGCCATCGCCTTGCAGGCAGGCCCGCAGCGAATCCGTGACCAGGATGAGGCCATCGCGGCCTTTCATCTGATAAGCCAGTTTCTGCGCTGCCGGATGGACATGCAGATTGTCGCAAATCAATTCACAGCAGGCGTGTTTATTGAGCAGGGCCGCACCGACGACGCCGGGATTGCGATGATGGAACGGCGTCATAGCATTATATAAATGGGTGACATGGCAGCTGCCGAGGGCATCCATACATTCCATGGCCTGGTCGAAATCGGCTTCTGTATGACCGATAGACACGATAATGCCGTTGTCCTGGCAGTCTTTCAGGAATTTCTTGTTCTTCAGCGTTTCCGGTGCCAGCGTGATAATCTTGATGACATCGGCATACGGTTTGAGCCAGGAAAAATCCGCAGTCTGGATATTCTCTTCGGCCTGGGCCCCTTTATAGGCCGGACTGATGAAAGGGCCTTCCATGTGGGCCCCTAATACCTGGGCGCCGCCCTGATAGTCGTCCCGGGCCTGACGGATCCGGGAGAGGGCCTTTTCGATGCGTCCCTGTTCCATGGTCATCGTCGTCGGGACAAAAGACGTAACGCCCGTCGCCGGCAGGGCCTGCTGCATAGTTTTCAGAGCCTGGTCGTCGTCATCCATGGTATCGGCACCGGCACAGCCGTGGATGTGTTCATTGATGAAGCCCGGTACGACGAAACCGCCGTTGGCATCGATGAATTCCGAGCACATACCGGCCCGGAACTGTTTGCGCGGTACGATGCGCCAGATATCCTTTTCATACATGATGACATGTCCATTAATGATTTCGTTCGGCAGAACAATGAGTCCGTCGATGATAGCTTTCATATTAAATTCCTCCTAATTGTGTTCGTTCTTTCAAGTATACCACAAACGACAAGGCTGTGGAAATTGTGGATAAATGAAGTGGACAAGTTGTGAACAGGTTTGAAAAATGGCTATTTTATGCTTTGTCCACCTGTGCATACCTTTCCACAAAGTATCCACATATTGTGGAAAACTCGCCGTGACGGGTTATCCACATTTTCACAAAACTTATACACACGATCTGCGCCATTTGTTCGCCCTTTATAAATCGCATAACTATCCTGTTTTCAAGCTGTTTTTACTAGAGATATACATTTATCCACGGAAGTTATCCACATTCTATCGGTTCAGTGCCCAAAAGTATACACCTGAAAAAACTGGCATAACCATGCGCCTGACAAAAAAATATCCACATTTCTGTCACTCTTGTACACAGAAAATGTGGATAAATTGTGTATACCTGGATGGTGGATAGCTGCATGTTAATCGACAGGGCGGCTCCAGTCAATGTGGATACCCGCAGCCCGCCAGATATAGCACAGGGACAGCTTCAAGGCTTCCAGGCTCGACGTCGGCACGACGCTCAGTGTCTTGTACTGCGATAAATCTGTATATTGATGCAATACTTTTTCGGTCGTCAAATACTGACGGGCCTTTTCATCCATCACCGCATCATTCAAGTGGACGCCCAGTTCTTTCGTTTCTGTATCGTATTCGATGTACCCGTTGTTGTTGTCACCCGTATGGGCAGCTACTTTAAAAATTGCCATAACCAAAAACTCCTTCTTTATCGTTCTTATGTATCTTTTTCATGGGACATTTCCCAGAGAAATCCCTTCATGATGGCCGTCCGGCCAAAACGTTTCTGCAGCTTGTCGATGGCTTCCGTCACCTTAGCCTTTGTTTCTTCATCTTCCGAGAACAAGTCCCCCTGTACCTGATAGGCCTGGAGCTGGCTGACCGTCAGTCCCAGAAGGCGGATGGGTTCATGACCTCTGCTCTTATTATACAATCTTTTAGCCGAAAAATATAATTGTTCTTCTGAACAGGTCCCCATGCACTGCAGCGTCAAAGACCGGGTGATGGTCTTGAAAGATGCATAGCGTATCTTGATAGTGATCGTACGTCCCATGAGCCGGTTCTGCCGGAGACGCCACGACACTTCATTGGCCAGGAGACGGAATTGTTCATCGACCTCGGCATCCTGAGTCAGGTCATGGCTGTACGTATGCTCATTGCCGACGGACTGGGGCCGCCGCCGTACTTCCAGGGGCCGCTTATCTTCCCCCAGGGACAGGCGGTAAATCCGCTGGGCCTGATTGCCTACGACGGGCTGGAGTGCTTCGGGGCTCGCCGATGCAATATCGCCGATGGTATGATAACCGGCCTTTTGCAGGGCTTCCGCAGTCACCTTGCCGACACCCCACAGGCGGCTCAGCGGCAGGGGAGCCAATATCTGCCGTTCCGTGCCATAAGGGATCCACACCAGACCATCGGGTTTGCGCAGGTCCGATGCCAGCTTAGCCAGGAACTTATTTGGGGCAATCCCAGCCGAGGCGACCAGGCCGATCGTCCGCCGTATCTCCTCTTTCACCGCCCTGCCCATATCTACGATATCCGGATAATGGCGCTCCATCCCTGAGACATCGAGAAAGGCTTCATCTAATGCCAGCGGTTCGATGAAAGGCGAATAGTGAGACAAAATCAGTCGTATCTGATGGGAAATGCGCCGATAATGAGACATCCGCACGGGCAGGAAGACGCCGTTCGGGCAAAGCCTGCGGGCCAGCTTCATGCTCATGGCCGAATGGATGCCATAAGCCCGCGCCTCATAAGACGCCGTTGCAACGACGCCCCGTTCCATCAGTCCGCCGACAATGACCGGCAATCCCTTCAGGGCCGGGTTATCCCGTTGCTCTATGGACGCATAGAACGCATCCATATCGACATGCATAATCCATCGCCGTACCATAACCATCCACCTCCATTCTATTTTCTATTATACAACGATTGCCATCCCTAAATATAGAGGATTGTGTCATTTCATACAAAATATTGTTGACAAATGTATAGCGCAGCCAAACACATATTGCTATAAAATGGCTTAGTAATGCCCGTTACATAGAAGTGTATACCATTGGATTTTCATGCCATAATATGGTAAACTATAAGAATACTAAAGAGAGGTGAAATATCATATTATGGATTTATTCCAACTGACATACTTCATCGAAGTCGCTCACAAGAAAAGCTTCACCAAAGCTTCCAAATCACTGCATATCAGTCAGCCTTCGATCAGTAAAGGGATCAAGGCCCTGGAAGAACACTGGGGCGTCCAGCTCTTCGACCGCAAAGGGAAAAATGTAGAACTCACGGAAACGGGCTCCTATTTGCTGCCTAAAATCGAAGAACTCATCAAAGGGTTTACCCAGCTGAACGAAGAAATGGAATCCCCCCAGCTGCTCAATGCCGGTAAGTTATCGGTCGGCGTACCGCCTATGATCGGGTCGTCGGTCATCGCGCCGTTCATCACCCATTTCATCAATAAATATCCCAAAATCGAGCTGGAAATGAAGGAAGTCGGTTCCCAGGACGTCGTATCCGCCATCGATGATGGCCTCATCCAGGTCGGCTTCGTCGCCTTGCCGATTACGACGGAAATACCCTATGAATTCTTCATTTTCCACGAAGAACCTCTCGATGTCGTTCTCTGGCCGGATCACCCCCTGGCCTCCCAGCCGTCACTGACCTTATCAGACATCAAAGATGAAACCTTCGTCTTCTATCCGAATGGTTTCTCCTTGAATCCTTATCTGCGCTCGGCCTTCCAGGAAATCATGGCCCATCCGAAAATCGTCTGCCGCTCCAGTAACTGGGACTTTCTGGCTCAGATGATAGCCGGACGCCTTGGGATTTCCCTGATGCCGCACACGATTTGCCAGCGGATTTCACCGGACCTTGCCGTATCCGTTCCCCTCGTCCAGCCCCATCTCTATTGGACCCTGGCCCTGATATGGAAAAGCAAGGGCTATTTATCGCACCCATCGAGGACATGGGTACAGTCGTTCAAAGATTATTTCAAGGATGCCAATGCGGCTATCCAGAGTGCTGCATCGGAACATCCTTACCTTTCAGAGGAGTAGATGACGATGTCCACATCATTGCTATCGGCAGCAGAAAAAGACGAAATTTTTTCACATCAGCGCGATAATGGTCCCTTCAGCGCCCTGGCCGTAGAAACGGCCTGCCTGAATTACCTGGACCGGCGGAACCGAACCTTCCGCAATCCCCTGGCAGACCCAGCCGACCGCCGGGCAGCCCTCAAAAAGGGGATGACTTTGGAACAAAAACTTTTCGATTATATCCGCCACGAAACGCCGATCAGCTATTTTGACAGCGATTTCCGCGAACAGACGAAGCGCTATATCCGCATGCGGGAAATCTATGTCGACGCCGTGAACTTCACGTTCAAGCGCCACCGCTTCCGTTTCGTCCTGGATCTGCTGCGCCTGTACAGCGAAGACCCGTGCCAGATTCTGCCCGAACGGGATATTTTCAAGGAAAAATGGGAACAGGTCCTGCTCTACGACTACCTGCTCCTCGACATGGGCCAGAAAAACACCGAAGACATCGGCCGTGAAGCCGTATCCAACGGCTATCACGAATGTGACTATACCCTGGAAATCGAAGAAGTCTGGAAACAGCCCATGAAGGCCGTTCCCCGCTCCCATTTCCGCTATGTCAAAGCGGCCCTTCCTTATAGCCAGGGAGCCCGCGCCATCGCGACGTGGATGAAAGACCATGCTTCCGAATTGTCGCCGGCCCGCTGGGTCATCGACACACAGGCCATCGAAGCCCTGCGCAAAGGACTGGACCTGGCCGTCACTGACGAAGATGTCGCAATTATTGAGAAAACGTTTTGAAAAAAGGCTTGTCGCACGTGCGACAAGCTTTTTTTTCGTAGGGGCCGTCCCAAAGGGCGGCCCGTTGTAGCTGGCTATTAGCAGTCAGTGGATGGTTTTAAATTTAAAAGCCATCACATCAGATGGTGTTTCAAGGCGTAGTCTACGAGTTCGGCTTTGGTCTTGCAGTTCAATTTCTGCATGAGCCTTGTCTTGTAGGTCGAAACGGTCTTAACGGAAAGGTGCAGTGTGTCCCCGATGGCAGCCAGCGAATGGCCGTGGACCAGGGCTACCAGGACTTCTTGTTCTCTCGCCGATAAGGCCGGATGCTGACCTGCCCCGTCGAGGACGCCATCGAGAAGGCTCCGGGCTTCGCGTTCACTCAAGTAGCGATAACCGGAAACGACAGAACGCAGGCCCTTGAAGAGTTCCGCATCGAGCGTATCCTTACAGAGATAGCCGTCCGCCCCGAGCTGCATGAGTTCGGTGACGTACTGCTGTTCGCTGTACATGGTCAGGACCAGGACTTTGACGTCATAATGGCGGCGCCGGATCTCCCGCAGACAGTCGATGCCATTCATGACCGGCATGGAAAGGTCCAGCAGGACGACGTCGACAGGTGTGTCTTCCAGCTGATTCAGGACTTCTTGTCCGTTCGAGGCTTCGGCGACGACATGGCAGTCGTCCTGAGAGGCCAGCAATAGTTTCAACCCCGTCCGCAAGATGCGGTGGTCATCAGC
>CABMPA010000067.1 GCA_902388315.1 uncultured Megasphaera sp.
GTGAAGATTTTTAAATTTAAAGCCATTTTCTGCAAACTACAAACTCCATACCACAAACTATCTTATTTCGCTTCGGCTTCTACGGGATCTGCGGCAGATACGAAATGACCGATGATGGAACCGCCGATGAGGCCGATGATGAAGGGAATGATCCAGCCGAAGCCGTATGCCGACAAGGGCGTAGCGGTGACGATGGCTTTGGCAAAGCCCAGGCTGCTCAGGCCCGGCAGGGATTCCAGGAGAGCAAAGAGCGTGACCAGGTAAACGGAGCCTTTATAAGCCCCGTTGTTGGGCATGAAGCGGCCGATGATGCCCAGGACCAGGAGAGCCAGGCAGGGCGGATAGCAGACGCCGAAAATCCAGCCGATATAGGTGACGATACCGTCGACGCCGAGAAGCGCCGTCAGGGCCGACAAGATGCAGCAGACGATGGCGACTTGTTTATAGCTGACGCGGTTACCCGTAGCCGTGCTGGTGAATTCAGCCACAGCGGCAATCTGGCCGATGGCCGTCGTCAGACAGGCCAGGACGACGGCGATGCCCATGGGAATCATGACCCACGTGCCGACGCGCTGGATGATGGCCACTAAGAGTTCCGCACGGCCGATAGTCTGGGGATAATCGCCGCTGACGCAGGCACCCATGTAGAGCAGGCTGCCGTAGATGATGAGCAGCAGGATGAAGGAAACGATACCGCAATAGATGAGCACTTTATTGCGCTGGCCGACGGTCGTATAGCCTTTGCCGTAAATGGAGCTGATGAAGACAGCCGCCATGATGAAGCTGACCAGGACATCGCCTGTATTGTAGTCGCCGAGGAAGGCATTGACGAAGGGATGGTCCACAGCCGGAGCGACGGGCGTACCGAGGGGATTGAAGATGCCGGCGAAGGCGACGATGACCAGGATCAGGGCCAGGAGCGGCGTCAAGTATTTGCCCATGCGGTCCATGACGTTATTCTGGTCGGCGACGAAGAAGAAGCTGATGACGAAATAAGCGATGACCAGCGGGATGAACGGGGCCGACGGCAGGTTGCCCTGGATGCCGAGCTGGATGGCCGTCGCACACGTGCGGGGAATAGAAACGAAGGTACAGACCAGCATGAGCGCTGCCAGGAGGACATTATACGTATTCTTCCCTACCCGTCCGGTAATGGAATGAACATCGCCGTTAAGGCCGATGACGATGAGCGTAAAGATAGGAAGGAAAATGCCTGAAAGGGTCAAACCGGCCAGGCCGGACAGGAAATCACTGCCGCTGTTCAAGCCGAGCTGTGGCGGGAAAATCAGGTTGCCGGCGCCAAAATAGGTGGCAAAGAAGGCAAACCCCAGGATAAGCACATCCAGCCCCCGGATAGCCTTGCCGCCAGAAGAGTTGTTGTTCATGAAAATACCCCCTAAGAATGATGCAAGAAATGTGAAAATAAGTACATAATACGCCAAAAGAAAAGAGGCGCTGCCTCCAAGCTGCGCCTCAGTCATAATGATATCTTTCAGGAATAGCCTGTAGGAATTGGCACCTTACCGCCGGCAGGTTGCCGCAGCATCATCGGGCCCGTCCCTCAGCTGCTCTTGATATAACTTATGAAATTTTGTCTGTATTGGTGTTATTTTATAAAACTTTTAACGTTTTGTCAATGCGTTTATTTTAATTTAACGTTTTACTTCTGGCAGCTGGGACAAAGGTCGGCCAAAAAGCAGTTGTCACATAAGGGCTTGCGGGCTTTGCAGACCCGTCGGCCATGCCAGATGAGCCAGTGATGAGCCCGGCTCCACCATTCTTGGGGAATGGCTTTCTGCAGGCCCTTCTCAACTTCCAGCGGTGTCTTTCCTTCGGCCAGCTGCAGGCGGTTAGACACGCGGAATACGTGGGTGTCAACGGCAATAGCCGGCGTATCGAACAGGATACTGACCAGGACATTGGCCGTCTTGCGGCCGACGCCGGGCAGTTTCACCAGTTCATCGAAAGTCTGCGGCACTTCGCCGTGATATTTTTCGCACAAGATGGCGCAGTTGGCCAGGATGTTCTTAGCCTTGCTGCGATAGAGGCCGCAGGTCCGTATCTTTTCTTCCAGTCCGACCGTCCCCAGGCTCAGCATCTTTTCCGGCGTATTGTATTCCGGAAACAAACCGGCCGTCACGATATTGACCCGTTCGTCCGTACACTGAGCCGACAAGATGACGGCAATCATCAATTCAAAAGGCGAATTATAGTGCAGGGCCGGTTTCATGATACCGTACTGGTCCTGGAACCGTTGTAACATTTCATCTTTTACTTTCTTGGAAATAGCCATATCACTTTACTTCCTCATCTGTATTGATCACATCGTTCAGGCTGCCCATTTCATAGCCGCCTAAATCGAGGGTGACATAGGTAAAGCCCGTATCCTTGATGGCCCGGACGATTTCTTCCCGATGGGCCAGGACAGACGGAATCTCATCGACAGCGACTTCGATGCGGGCCACGTCTCCGTGATAACGGACACGGAGGGAGCCCTGGATATAAGGAGCCACAGCGGCTTCGGCCGCATCGACCTGGGCCAGGCGGTGCGGCGTCAGTTCCACACCGTATGGGACGCGGCTGGCCAGGCAGGCAGCGCTCTGCTTATTCCAGGTCTGCAGGCCGAACTCCTTCGACAAGGCCCGGATATCCGCTTTGGCCAAGCCAGCTTCGATCATCGGGCTGCGGACAGAGTCGGACAGTTCTTTCAAGGCTTTCATGCCCGGACGGTAATCGCCGAGGTCATCGACATTCCCCCCGTCGACGACCCAGCAGTACCCTTCTGCTTTCGCCAGCTCCACCAGCGACGTAAAGCGTATCTTTTTGCAGATATAGCAGCGGTCTGGCGGATTCTTGATGAACGCCGGATCGTCGAATTCCGTCGAATGGACCAGGCGGTGCTGGACGCCGATGACTTTGGCCATGGCCTTGGCATCAGCCGCTTCACTGCCCGGCAGGGTCGCCGAAACAGCGGTCACAGCCAGGACGTTATCCCCCAGGGCCTGGTGTGCGGCATAGGTCAGGAAAGTGCTGTCGACGCCACCGGAAAAGCCGATGACGACGCTGCCCATATCCTTTAAAATCTGTTGAAGCTTTTCATATTTCTTGCTTGTCTCTGTTGAAATCACAAAGAGTTCCCCCTCGAACAAATATAGTTTTGATAGAATTTCCCGATGATGCCCTTCATTTCCTCATCATCAATGTAAGGCAGAGCCTGCTGCCATAATCCATCAGGCAGGCCATAATAGGCTTCGGCGATACTGCCGGCAATGGCAGCCTGCGTATCCGTATCGCCATTGAGTCAGATTGCCCTGCGGATCGTATCTTCATAATCCGTCCCTTCCAGGAAACACTCGATGGCTTCTGGCACGCTGTCGTCCGTCGTGCAGGTAAAACCATAAGACGGCCGTATCTGGGCCAATGTCCGGGACAAATCATAGAAATATTTGCGGATATACGCAGCGATGACCTCTTTTCCCCGGCCTTGTCGGGCCAGGAAGATAGCGGAGGCCACGGCGATGGCGCCCTTGATGGCCTGAGGATGGTCATGGCTGACGACGGCTGTCAATTCAGCCAGTGTCTGGGCTTCATCGAGTGAATCAGCGACCCAGCCGGCCGGGCTGACGCGCATCGCTGCGCCATTGCCATAGCTGCCATAAGCGGGAGCTTCGTCGGCCAGGAACCAGTGGCGGAACAGGCCGCCAAAACCGGCATCGGGATATTTCCGACACCAGTAGCGCAGCTGACGCCGCAGCGGCCCGATATAACCACAATGGGATTCTTTTCCCTCCATCAAGGCCGCTGCGACGGCTACAGTCGTCACTGTATCATCGGTAAAGCGGCAGCCCTTAGCAAACAAAGGGAAATCCAGGGACTCCGCCGTTTCATCGAATTCATAGACAGAGCCGGCGATATCGCCAATGATGGCACCTTTCATGGAATCATCTCCCTAAAAGAAATGAGCCGATTCTTCTTTCAATACTTTATCGCGCAGAGCCGACAGCTTGCTGCTGCGCTGGACCCACATTTCTTCCGGATTGACCAGGCGCAGGTATTCCGGCCATAAGGTCTGGATCTGCTGCTCAGCGTAGGCCATGATGTCTTTGAGGTCCGGTTTCTGATAGACCAGTTCGCCTTTCTGGAAAATGGGGACGAGCATCTTCTGGACACGGTAGGTCCCGCCGGGAATGGTCCGCGAGCGCCACGGCGCCTTATCGCTCTGGAGGAGCAGGTCCTTCGATTCGTCGATGCTTTCGCCTTCGAGGATGATGATGTCGGCCTTCATCTTGCCCGTATCTTTATCATAAATGCGCAGGACGTTCTTCAGGCCCGGATTGGAAATCTTTTCGGCATTGTCGCTCATCTTGATCTTCGGCACGAATTTGCCATCGTCATACTGGCCGACGAGTTTGAAGACGCCACCCAGAGACGGGCTGTCCTTGGCCGTAATCAAATGGGTGCCGACACCCCAGGAATTGATGGCACAGCCCTGGGCTTTCAATTCGGATATGAGGTTTTCATCAAGGTCATTGGAGGCCGCGATGATGGCATCCGGGAAGCCTGCGTCAGCAAACATCTTGTGGGCTTCTTTCGATAAATACGCCAAATCGCCGCTGTCCAGGCGGATGCCATAAGCGTTGGGCAGGGTACCGGCGGCCTTCATTTCCTTGAAAATCGTGATGGCATCGGGCACACCCTGTTTTAATGTATTATATGTATCGGCCAGGAGGATGAGGTTATTCGGATACTGGCGGGCATAGGCGCGGAAAGCTTCCAGTTCCGACGAGAAGCTCATGATCCAGCTGTGAGCCATGGTCCCCAAGACGGGCATGCCGAACTTAGCCCCAGCCAGGACGTTGCTGGTCCCGTTAAAACCGCCGATCATAGCCGACCGGGCACCGTAGACCCCGGCCGATTTCCCCTGGGCCCGGCGCAGGCCGAACTCCATGAGGTTATCCTTGCCAGCCACCGTCCGGACGCGGCGAGCTTTAGTGGCAATCAGGCTTTCATGGTTCATGACCATGGACATGCACGTTTCTAACAGCAAGGCTTCGTCCTTCTTGGTCTGGACGCGCAGGAGGACTTCATGCGGAAAGGCGACGGTCCCTTCGGGCATGGCATAAATATCCCCGGTAAAGCGCAGTTCCTTCAGATAATTGAGGAATTCATCCTGGAAAAAGCCCGTGCTCTTGAGATAAGCCAGGTCATCTTCACTGAAATGTATATTGTGTACATAATCGATGAGATGTTCCAACCCGGCTACGACCGTATAGCCCCCACGGAAGGGATTAGTCCGGTAATAGCGGTCAAACACGCATTGTTGTTCGTGCTTTCCTTCAAAAAATAAGCCCTGCATCATGGTCAGTTGGTACAGGTCTGTCAATAACGCTTTCGTATACAAGATAACTCGCCTCCAAAAAGTAGTTATTCCTATTATACATCAGTTAACGATAAAGGAACAACGAATTACCGATTTTGCATACATTATAAAATTCTATACGGACTTGGCATGGCAAAAAAGGGCTTGTCGCACGACGACAAGCCCTTTAAAGTTGTTAGTGGCTAGCAGTTAGTTGTTAGCGGATGGCTTTAAATTTGAAGGTTTTCTCTGCAAACTACAAACTCTGTGCTACAAACTATAAAGTAAACGGGGCCTCGCATGATGGCAGAAGCCTTCGTGCGACAGCCCCTTTTTTGAGTTTGAAGTTAAAAGTTTGATGTTTGATGTGGGTGGAGCGAAACGACAGAAGCCTTTATGCGCCCCCTACTTCCTCTTCAACACCTTATGGACGGCTTTGATGACGTCATCGGCTGACAGGTTATAGGCTTTCAGGAGGTCGTCCGGTTTTCCCGATTCGCCGAAGCGGTCCTGAATGCCGACGAGTTCTACCGGGACGCAGCAGTGCTGAGCCAGGGCTTCACAGACAGCACCGCCCAGGCCGCCCATGACCTGGTGTTCTTCGCAGACGACGACGGCTCCTGTTTCAGCGGCACAGGTACAGACCGTATCCAGGTCCAGCGGCTTCACCGTATGGATGTTGACGACACGGGCCGAAATACCTTCACGGGCCAGTTCTTCGGCTGCCGTCAGGGCTTCATGGACCATGAGGCCGTTGGCAAAGAGGGTCACGTCGCTCCCATCCCGGAAGACAGCCGCCTTATAGAGATCAAAAGGCGTATCCGCATCGGTGACGACCGGTGCCGGGTTGCGGCCAAAACGGACATACGACGGCCCTTTTATATCGTAGACGGCCAGCGTCGCCTTATACGTTTCCCACCAGTCACACGGCGTAATGACCATCATATGGGGAATGACCCGCATGAGGGCGATGTCCTCCAGGGCCTGATGGGTCGCGCCGTCAGGGCCGACGGAAATGCCGGCGTGAGCGCCGCCGAGCTTGACATTGAGATTATTATAGCAGACGGTATTGCGTATCTGCCCCCAGGCGCGGCCTGTCAAAAAGACGCCATATGTCGAGATGAAGGGGACAAAACCCGTCAGCGACAGGCCGGCTGCCGTCCCGACCAGGTCTTGTTCCGATATGCCGACATTGATATATTTTCCAGGATATTCCTGGCGGATCCATTCGGTCCGCGTCGATTTGGCGACGTCCGCATCGAGGACCAGGACATCATCGTGAAGACGACACAGTTCCAGCAGAGCCTTCCCATAGCCGTCACGCATCGGTACTCGTTCCATTACGGCACCTCCGTTGTCAATTCATCCATGGCCAGGCGGTACTGGGCTTCATCCGGCGCCGCACCGTGCCATTTTGCCTGATTTTCCATATACGATACACCTTTCCCCTTCACGGTATGGGCCAGGATGACCGTCGGTTTGCCATGGTAGGATTTGGCCGCACGATAAGCCTCGTACAAGGCATCCGTGTCGTGACCGTCTACCCGCAGGACGTGCCAGCCAAAACTTTCCCACTTGGCATCCATCGGCTCCATATTCTTGATCGACACCAGGGAATCGACGAGCTGCAACCCGTTGCAATCGACAATCAGACAAACATTGTCCAAATGGTGCTGAGACGCAAAGGCCGCGGCTTCCCAAATCTGGCCTTCCTGCTGTTCCCCATCGCCGATGAGGCAGAAGACTTCCGGTGTTTCACGGCGCATTTTCAAAGCCAGGGCAATGCCGTTGGCAATAGACAGCCCTTGGCCTAAAGAGCCGACAGCACAATCGAGACAGGGCAGTTTTTCCAAATTAGGATGCCCCTGGAGAGCGCTGCCGACAGTCCGCAGCGTATCGAGCCAGGCCAAAGGGAAATAGCCCTTGTGGGCCAAAATGCTGTAATAAGCCGGCGCCGCATGGCCCTTCGACAGGACAAACCGGTCCCGTTCCGGCGCATGGGGCCTGTCTGGAAAACAGGTAAAGACATCTGTAAAATAAAGTGTCGCCATGATTTCGACAGCCGATAGCGAGCTGCCGGGATGGCCAGAACCAGCACGGTAAATAGAGCGCACCGTATCCCGCCGTATCTGCGTACACACGTCATATAGATCATGCTTCATGAAGCATAGCCTCCTATGTCAGGCCGTCAAGAAAAAAACGCCGCATACCCCCCGTTTATGTCTGGCGGCGATACGCGTGCGTTCGGACATACGACCTCTTTTGTTCGTTTCCATTTCTTGAGTTTATTGTACAATGATTATATACACAAGTCAAACGGAATATACCCCCTAACCATGTTTCATGACTGTATAGCAAGACGTGCTTTCGTAATATAAACAAAGGGTATAAAAAGAGGCTGCCTTTGAAGACAGCCTCTTTTTTGAGTATCAAGTTTGCAGTTTGTAGTTTTTAGTGAAAGTTTTTAAATTTAAAGTCTTTTTCTACAAACTATAACCCCCACACTACAAACTTTAAAGAAAAATGGGTCTCGCATGACAGCCGAACCCGTTCCACGCGCTCTCCCCCTATTCTTTCATGGCTTTGACGACTTCCGGGTCTACGGCGAAGCCGTGGGCTTCATCGGGGAAGCTGCGGTCTTTGACGTCGTGGATGTACTGGCCTACGGCATCGACGATGGTCTGATGGAGGTCGGCATAGGTCTTGACGAATTTCGGGCGGAAACCGCTGCTCATGCCCAGGAGGTCCGTGCAGACCAGGACCTGGCCGTCTGTGCCGTTACCGGCACCGATACCGATGGTAGCTGCCGTATGCAGGGCTTTGGTGATTTCCGTGGCGATGTCCGTCGGGACACATTCCAGGGTAATAGCAAAAGCGCCGGCTGCTTCCAGTTTCAAGGCATCGGCGATCAGTTTCTTTGCCGTTTCACTGTTCTTGCCCTGGACGCGGAAGCCGCCGAGCTGATGGACGGACTGCGGCGTCAGGCCGATATGGCCGACGACAGGGATACCGGCTGTCGTCATGGCTTTGACGGCTTCGCAGACGCTGGCCCCGCCTTCGAGCTTGACGGCATCGCAACCCGTTTCTTTCATGAGGCGGCCAGCATTGTGCAGGGCCTGCCGGGTACTTTCCTGATAACTCATGAAAGGCATGTCACCGACGACCAGGGCCCGTTTGACACCGCGGACGACAGCTGCCGTATGATGAATCATATCTTCCATCGTTACGGGCAGCGTCGACGTATGCCCCATGACGACATTGCCCAAGGAATCGCCGACGAGGATCATGTCGATGCCGGCTTCATCGACATTCTGAGCCATGATGTAATCATAAGCGGTAATCATGGAAATCGGTGTGCCTTCTTGTTTCATTTTCTTAATCGTCAGGTTGGTTACTTTTTTGTTCATGATGGACTCCTTCTGCCATCGCAAGGATTCTTGTCAGCTCATCGTGCTGTTGTGCTGTAATCGTTTCGTTCTGTAAGGCTAAATCGGCAGCGGCATGGCCAAAAGCACAGTAGGGATGTATCAGTTCAGCCGGCATGACCGCCAAATGCTTGATTACGGTCCCGGCATCCCCACGGGACACAGGTCCCGTCAAGGCCGTCCGCCAGAGGTTCCGTTCCCGGACATTCTGCAAAGTCCCATCGACGAGAGGCATGAGCGCCACTGCCGCATCGCGGTCGCTCGCTGTCCAACGGCGCATGAGCTGTTGAGACAGAGCCAGGGCCGTCACGACGTAATTGGAACAGAAACAGGCCGCCGCATGATAGAGCATTCTTTCTTCAGGAGGCACAAAAAAAGGCGTGCTCCCTAAAGTACGGATAAGCTGTTCTGCGGCTCCCCGGGCCTGTTTATCACCGTCGACGGCCATGTAGATGCCCTTCAGCCGGTCGGCCGACGGTTCTGCAAAACTTTGCAGCGGATGGATACTCCCGGTGTGGATTCCCAAAGATGCCAGCGGTTCAAGAGGCGATAAATCCATAGCGCCGCTGCAATGAAATACGCAAATGCGGGACAGCTCCTGTCCTCCATTCAAAGACGCAGCCAGTTCCCGGCTCACCGGAGCCAGGGCATCGTCGCGCACCGTCAGCAGCAGGACATCGCAGTGCCGGATGAGGTCAGCGCCATCGGTATAGGCCGTGGCATGGAGACGGGCCGCTTGCTCCAGTGTATGCTCTTGGGTAGAACAAAGGATTCCTTCGACATCAGAAGGAAAAGCTAAAACAAAAGAAGCGCCGA